>CAZEBD010000025.1:0-220 GCA_964510625.1 uncultured Planctomycetales bacterium | reverse complement strand
AGCTGCTCCTGGTTTCCGGCAAAGACCACCTCTCCTCCATGGGTGCCTGCCCCCGGGCCAAGATCAACTACGTAATCCGCAGCAAGGATCGTCGCCGCATCATGCTCCACGACTACCAGGGTATTGCCTAAATCCCGCAGGGCCTTAAGCGTCGATAATAATTTTTCGTTATCCCGCTGGTGTAAACCGATGCTTGGCTCATCTAAAACATACAAAACTC
>CAZEBD010000024.1:11308-14140 GCA_964510625.1 uncultured Planctomycetales bacterium | reverse complement strand
TATTCTTTTTTTCTAATTCCCGGTAGATCATAATCCAGGCGCAGTCTTTCTGGCTATCCACCTCACATTTACCCTGATTTACCCCGCCGCAAGGGCCGTTGAGCAGCCCTTTAGGACACAAGGTTACCGGGCAGATCCCGGAGGTTGCATCCAAAACACACTCTGCGCACATCGAACACTTCTGAAAAAAATTTCCCTGCGCATCCATGACCGCGCCAAATAATGTATCGCAGGCAGGAAAAACCTCCAGGTTCCAACGGTCGTTATCCCGGAAAGACTGGACTCCTAAACCGCAGGCCAGGACTAAAACCCCTTCGGAATCTTTAAGGGCTTTTATATTTTTCGCCAACTCTGTTTTCAATTTAGCGGCAATGCAGGGAGCAGAAGGAATACAGGAGCCGGTAATAATCTTTCCGGATGCCTCTAAATCTTTATGCATTTTGGCCACCTGGGCCTCCCCGCCGCTCTTACAGGCGGTGGCGCATTCGCCGCAGCCGATTAAGAATATTTTTTTACAGCCCTTAAGGCTGGTCAATAAATCAGGTAACGGTTTCTGCTGACTGATGATCATATCAAAAATTCTAACACAGTTTTATCCCTAGCTCAAGGCAAAAAGAGCCAAAGATTATTCCTCGCGGAAGTATTCTTCGATGGACTCAAAAAACGCCTTATGTTTACCCCTTTTTTCTCCGAGCAGATCCTCTAAATTGATATCCTCCGGATCTGCTTGATGGCCGCTGTTTTGCACCTCCACAAACTTATCCAGCAAACCGCCCTGATCCAGGAACCGGGAGACCTGGGTAAAAACCGAACCGCCGCCGTCCATGAAACTTCTGGGGGAGCGGTCAATATGCGGTTTTAATAAAAACAAGTTAACTTTAGCCCGGGTAGAGGCGACATAAAACAGGCGGCGTTCCTCTTCGATCTGCTCCTCGGTTTCCAAAGACAGATACGACGGCAGGTGCCCTTCGGCCAGATAAATCAAAAATACGGTGTGCCACTCTAAACCTTTGGCGGAATGTATCGTGGACAGGGTAAGCGGAGCATCATCTTTATCCTGGCGCGCCGGCTCAACCATCATCCGCTCCGGAGGTTCAAGTGCCAAATCCACCAAAAATTGTTCGGTAGTCTCATAGCGCTGGGCGATCCTTAGTAATGAATCCAGGTCGTTTAAACGTTTATTAAAATCATCATATTTAATTTTTAATAGCGGCTGATAATATTCCAGGAATACTGCAATTACCTCCGCCGGGCTCTGCTGGGCCAAGTCTACATTTTTCAATAATTCAAACAGCTTTTTAAGCTCCGCATTATTCTGCCAAAGTTCTTCAAGCTTGGCCTTATCTAAAATTGCCTCGATAATCTTCGCCGCGGTTTTCGGGCCGATCCTGGGGATCAGCAAAAGAGCGCGTAACCAGCTGACCTGATCGTTTGTGTTATAAGCAATCCGCAGATAACTGACCAGGTCCTTAATGTGGGAGGCCTCGACGAATTTCTGACCGCCATATTTGGCAAAAGGGATATTGCGGCTGGACAGTTCGATCTCTAAATCATTAGAGTGCCACCCGGAACGGAAAAGTACGGCCATCTCTTTTAAAGGGACCCCCTCTTCTCTTAATTCCAGGATCTTTTCCGCGACAAAAACAGATTGCGCGTTTTCATCGGCGCAATCCACAAAGACCGGCAGGGTTCCTTCTTTTTTGCGGGTATAAAGGTTCTTTTCAAATTTTTCTTTTGCTTGAGCGATCACCGCATTCGTCAGATTAAGAATAGGCTGGGTAGAACGGTAGTTTTCTTCCAAAGTGATGATCTTAGCCCCTTTAAATATTGTAGGAAAATCGATAATGTTTTTAAAGTTTGCTCCCCGGAAGGAGTAAATACTCTGGGCATCATCCCCGACCACCATGATATTGCCGTGGTCAGCGGCTAATAAACAGGCGATTTGCGCCTGCAGCTTGTTCGTATCCTGGTACTCATCCACCATAATGTATTTATATTTGGCGCCCAGGCTTTCCCGTACAGCTTCATGCCCGGTGAGCAGGTTTTTTAAAAAAACCAGCAGATCATCGTAATCCAACAGTGATTTCTGCCGCTTATATTTGGCGTATTCATCCCGGATCTTTTTGATTTCTTCGGTAAACTCCAAAAATTGCGGATACTCCTCTTCCAGCACTTCGGCAAGAGAAGCAGATTTATTCACACTTTTAGAGATGACCTCTAAAATCGCCTGTTTCCGCGGAAACCGTTTTTCGGATTTATGAAAGTTGAGGCGGGTGCGGATTAAATTTATCGCATCTTGGCTGTCGGACTGATCCAGGATCGTAAAATTATTACTAATCTCCAGAAGTTTGGCGTATTTTCTTAAAATTTGGTTGGCAAAAGAATGAAAGGTGCCTCCGGAAACATGCCGGCAGCGCTCATCCAACAGAACGCTAGCCCGGCGTAACATCTCTTCGGCTGCCCGGCGGGTAAAAGTAAGCAGAAGGATCTGTTCGGGGGCAATCCCCTGTTCCACTAAAAACGCCACCCGGTGGACCAGGACCCGGGTCTTGCCGCTGCCTGCTCCGGCAATCACCAGGTGCGGGCCACCGACAGACTCGACGGCTGAAAGCTGCGCGGGATTTAACTCCCGGCGGTAGTCTATTTTTTTCATCTTTAAAATTTTTTAGGTCCTGCTTTTAATATAAGCGCGGCTGATCTTTTGCGGGGCAAGCGGACGGTCATCGGCATCCGTCGGAGTATTCTCTATTTTTTGCACCACCTCTAAACCTAAAACTACTTCGCCAAAAATAGTATGCCGCATATTTAACCAGGGAGTTTTAGCGCAAGTAA
>CAZEBD010000024.1:0-11298 GCA_964510625.1 uncultured Planctomycetales bacterium | reverse complement strand
TTCTCCGTTTTGCATTTTCACTGGCACGTTGCTAATAGCAGTGATGGCGTCCCAACCCCCGGTGACTTTTCCAAAGATGGTGTAATTTTTCTGCAGGCGTCCTGTGAGATTGGTAAGAGTAATGAAAAACTGGCTGCCGTTAGTATTGGGGCCGCTGTTAGCCATCGCTAAAATGCCGGCGGAATCGAATTTAGCCTGCGCCGTTACTTCATCCTCAAAAGGCTTTCCCCAGACAGAAGCTCCGCCCATACCAGAGCCGGTGGGGTCTCCCCCTTGAATCATAAAACCCTTGATCACCCGGTGGAAGATCAAGCCGTTGTAATAACCTTTTTCGATTAATTTCATAAAATTCTCACAGGCCTTAGGCGCGATATCATTCTTTAGCTGAATTTCAATATCCCCCTGATTAGTTTCTAAAACTACGATTGTTTCATTCATCGCCAAACTCCTCCCATAACCAAAAGTTAAACCGCCGACTAATAATGCCATAAATATTCTGTTTTTCATAGTAATTATTTAGCTCCCTCAGGCGGGGAATCTTCGGGTTTTTTATCGCTACCCTCCGGAGCGGGTTTCTCCATTGCCGGATCAAGTATATCCAAAAGCGACTTTCCCTGAGCCGGCGCTGCCGGCGGCTCCGGCAACTTTACCTCCTGAACCGGAGGGCTGTTTTTTTCCTGGGCCTTGCGTAAATGCGCAATCTCTATAGCAAAACTTTTTAATCTTTCCTGGCTGACCTCCAGTTCTTTTTCTAATTTAGTATACTCCTCATTCAGCTGGTTAAATTCCGCCTTAGGCACCCACTCGCTGATTTTTTCCTTACGGTTAAATTCGGCGATCGCCTGTGCATGTTCGCTGATGCTCTTGGCCTGGCTTTCGATTTGATGTTTTTGCGCCTGTAACTGGTCTTCTTTCAAGCGGCAGGCCATCTCCTTGGCCTCTAAAGCCGCTTTGATCTCCCGCAGCTCCCGGGTAAGGTTTACATTTTTAGTAAACTCCTCCTCCAATTCTTTTTCCTTGACTGCAAACCGGTTATTCAGCTCTGTGTTTTCCCCTTTAATTTTAGTTAACTCCGCTTCCGCCTTGGACACCCACTCCTCCCGGCGTTTTAACTCCGAAACAAACTCATCCTCTTTTGTTTTATCTGTTTTTGCATTCGCTGCCCCTTGTGCCGAGATAACTTGTGCCTGCTCCAGCTGGAATTCCACTTTAGCCAGCTGGCTTTCCAGGCGCTGGATCTTCTGATCTTTTGCGGAATCCGGAGCCGGCAGATCTGAAGCGATATTTTTTTTCTTCTCCGGAGGATGATGCTTATCGGAATTAAAAATTCCAAAGACTGCATAGATCACAATCCCAATACCTGCAACTACTAATATTTGCATCATCAGCATCATTGTGTTTTTTCCTTTCCGGATGTGCCGCGCAATTTTTCCAGGCGTTCTTTAATTTTGGCTTCATGGCCGATATCTGTCGGCTCATAGTAACGCGTCTTACTGGGCAGATACTCCTGTGGCACAAAATGCCCCGGAAAATCATGGCTGTATTTATAGCCTGTGCCATGGCCAAGTTTTTCGGCACCGCGGTAAGAAGCATCTTTAAGGTGATCAGGGACCTCCTGCACTTTATTTTCTTTGATATCCTGGGTGGCTTTTTCTATCGCCAGATAACTGGCGTTGGATTTGGGGGCACAAGCCACATAGACTACCGCCTGAGCCAAAGGTATCCTGGCCTCCGGCATACCCACAAACTCCGAGATCTGTAAAGCGGCATTGGCTAAAACCAGGGCCAGTGGATCGGCATTGCCTACATCTTCGGCAGCTAAAATACAAACCCGGCGGGCAATAAACCGCGGGTCCTCACCGGCATAAAGCATCTTAGCCATCCAATAGATTGCCGCATCCGGGTCAGAGCCACGCATAGATTTGATAAAAGCACTGGCCGTATTATAATGGCCGTCCTCATCATGATCATAAATTACGGCTTTTTTCTGGATAGACTCCTGGGCAATCTTTAAATCGAAATGGATATAACCGTCTTTATCCGCAGGGGTAGTTAAAACTCCCAGCTCCAAAGCCGACAGGGCCCGGCGCGCATCCCCTTCGCAGATTTTGGCTAAAAAATTAAGCGCTTTTTTATCCAGCTTCACTTTAAGACTACCCAACCCTCTCTCTTTATCTTTTAAAGCCCGGTTAATAATATTAACCAGGTCTTTATCCTGAAGGGCTTTTAACTCACAGACAATCGACCTGGAGAGCAGGGCGGAGGTCAGTGAAAAATACGGGTTGTGTACGGTGGCCCCGATCAACACCAGACGGCCGTCTTCTACATCAGGCAAAAGTACATCCTGCTGGGCTTTATTAAAACGATGGATCTCGTCGATAAAAAGAATAGTTTTTTTACCGGCTTCTTTACTCCGCAGTTTTGATGCGGCAATAATTTTTCTTAATGCTTCAACATTAGAGGTAGTCGCGTTAATCGCCACATAGTTAGACTGTGAAACATTAGCGATACACCAGGCCAGGGATGTCTTGCCGGATCCGGGAGGGCCGAACAAAATAAGCGAACTTAACCGGTCAGCAACAATTGCCCGGCGCAATAAAGTATTTTTGCCCAAAATCTGCTCCTGGCCAAAAAATTGATCCAGGTTCTGCGGGCGCAGGCGTACGGCTAAAGGGAGGTTTTTATTCTGAGTATCCGGAAGGTCTTGAGTGAATAGGTCCATGGGTTGGATCGCCCCCGCAAAGGTGCCGTTGGAAGGATATTCTGAACCGATTTGGCTTCAGGTGGGTGCCCTATCCTTAAGCACGCATGCATTAAAGAATAAGTGGGGCTCCCGTGAAATTAGTGTTGGTTCAATAATTATCAGCTTTCCAACGCGCACCGCAGGGATATCTACAGGTTAGCGTAATTTTATCCCGAAATCCTTCTGCAATAAAGAACAAACGGTATTATGCACCGGAGTTACCTCCTCTTCAGTGAGGGTGCGGCTGCTCAACCGGTAAATACAGGATATGGTCAGCCCGCGGAAACCGGCAGGGATCTGCTTTCCCTGATAATAATCTAAAATTTTAGCCTGCTCCAATAATGGCTGGCCGGCGGCGGAGATCTGTTTTAAAAGCTCATTTACCGGAATATCCTCCTTAACCAAAAAACTGATATCCCGGGTAATTGCCGGGTATTTAGGTATACCCAAAAATTTTTTCGGGGCAATCTTTTCGCCAAACAGCCGGTTTAAATTAATCTGGCTCAAAAAAACCTGCCGGTTTTTAATCTCAAAGGCTGCTAAAACTTGCGGGTTAGGCGAAAGCATAAAACCGCCTGGCCGGCCGCCAACGGTAATATTTATTCTATCCGCATCCTGAGGGATAAAATCAAAATCCTTGATCCCTAACCGGTTAAACAATGTTTCTAAAATACCTTTTAAATGCAATAACGTAATCTGTTCCCGGCTTAAGCCCTGCCCGGTAAAAAAAGCCTGGCTACCGCATAAAGCAATGCCCAATATGGGCTCTTCGATGACCAGGTTTTTTTGTCCATAATATACATTGGCAATCTCGAATATACCGATCTGCTCCTGCTGCTGGTTTAAGTTATGGGCGACCGCGCGGATCAAACTGGGAAAAAGCTCCGGGCGTAAAAGCTCCTGCTCTTTGCTTAAAGGATTTAAAATCCTGACTAAACTAATCTCCGGGTTAACTCCGGCCTGACTAAGCAGCTCTTCATCCACCAGGCTATAGGTGATCGCTTCCTCTAAACCCAGGCTCGATAATATATTTTTTATTCCGGAGGCGAAAACTTCCCGGCCCCCGGTTTGCCGGGCAGGCAGAACCTTAGGTAGTGTTTGCGGAATTTTATCATAACCATAAATACGTGCTACCTCCTCTACCAGGTCTACCGGCAACTTTAAATCCTGGCGGAAACTCGGCACCTTCACACTCAGGCAATTAGCGCCGCGGCTTTGCACATGCAAACCAAGCCGACTGAGAATTTGTTTAACCTTCGTTAACGGAATAACTGTCCCCAATAGTTTATTCAGATACCGGATATGCAGATTAATCGCCGGCTGGGTAGGCTTGGGTGTCCCCAAACTTTTATATCCCGCAGGCAAGCCGGAAGCTAATTTTATAATTAATTCTTGTGCGGCTAAAGAAACCTGCTTAGCCTGCTCCGGGTCTACTCCTCTTTCAAACCGGTAAGCCGCCTCGCTACCCAGGCCTAATCTCTGTTTTGCCCTGCGCACTAAAACCGGGCTGAATACTGCCGACTCAAGCAGAATATTGCCTGTTGCGCTGGTTACTTCGGAATCTACCCCACCCATGATTCCGGCGATCGCCACCGGTTTCCGGGCGTCGGCAATCACTAAAATTTCCGGATTCAGTAATCTGGTTTGTCCGTCTAATGTAGTAATTTTCTCATCTGCTCCTGCCCGGCGTACCTGGATCTGGTTTTTCTCTAATTTATCTAAATCAAAGGCATGCAACGGCTGTCCGGATTCAAATAAATAATAATTGGTGACATCCACAACGTTGTTTACGCTGCGGCAGCCTAAAGATTCCAATCTTTTTTTAAGCCATTCCGGGGAAGGGCCCACCTTCAGGCCACGGATTATCCTGGCGCTATAAAAACAACAGTCTTTTTTGTCGGCTACCGAAATTTTAAACGGCAGGGTGTCTTTAATTTTTATTTTGGGCTCTTTGTATCGGATGGTTTTTAACTTTTCAGCGTAGATTGCCCCGATTTCCCGGGCGATCCCTACCACGCTTAACCAATCAGGACGGTTTGAGGTAATCTCGATCTCTAAGACAAAATCATCCCCGGTTTTCTCTATGGAAACGACCTCTAATCCGGCCATCGTCAGCCTATCCGCCAACTCCTGAGGATTAGCCTTAAAATTTACAAAATCTTTTAACCAGCTATAGGTAACTTTCATAATTTAAAATTGCTTTAAAAATCTTAGGTCGTTCTCAAAAAATAAACGGATATCATTGATACCATATTTTAACATCGCGATTCTTTCTACCCCCATACCGAAAGCAAAGCCTGTATAGATTTCCGGGTCAATCCCCACTTGTTTAAAAACATTCGGATGGATCATGCCGGCCCCTAAGATCTCCAGCCACCCTTTCCTGCCGCAGACCGAACACCCCTTACCTTTACACATAATACAGGAAATATCTACCTCTACCGAAGGTTCGGTAAAAGGAAAAAAGTGCGGCCGGAAACGCATGCCAATATCTTCTCCAAAAACGCTGCGCGCAAAAAGCTCTAACATCCCTTTTAAATCCGAAAAACGCACCCCGTTATCTACTAAGAACCCCTCGATCTGGTGAAACATAAAAAGATGGCTGGCGTCAACAGCATCCGGCCGGTAAACCCTTCCCGGCACCACAATCGCCAAAGGCGGTTTCTGAGCTTTCATTACCCGGACCTGCACCGGGGAGGTGTGGCTGCGTAAGAGCATTTTAGAATAGTCTTTCAAATAAAAGGTATCGAAAGCATCCCGGGAAGGATGATCCAGAGGGATGTTTAAGCCCGTGAAATTATTATATTCGGTCTCCACCTCCGGCCCCGGCACAACACTAAAACCCATCCGGGTAAAAATGGCACAGACCTGGTCAATAATCTGGGTGATCGGGTGGATATGCCCCAGCTTTTGGGAGATCCCGGGCATACCGATATCCAGATTGCTTCTTTCTAAATTATTATTCTGGGCTTGAAACGATTTTTCTTTTTCCGAAAGAAGCATAAGTAATCTATTTTTTAAATTATTGACCTTTTGGCCAAAAAGCCCCCTTTGTTCAGGAGGAAGCCGGGGGATAGATCCGGTCAACTCAGAGATCAGCCCCTTTCTGCCCAGATATTTAACCCGCACCTCTTCTAAGCCCTGCAAGGTTACGGCTTTAGACAGATCTTCTTCTATTTGCGTTTCAATAACATTAATATCCATACTAAAAATAAAGCTCCTAATAAAACTAAACTTAAATTTACCTTATCGGAATTTAATTTTTCTTTGACTACCCGGCCGGCAGATACCTTGCGCACACTCTGCGCGTGGATATCCAGATCGCCGCCATGCTCGGCGCAGGCACGATGGAAGATCCCGATGACCTCCAGACTGTCTCCGCGAGTCTTATAGCTTCCCGTAAAACTGATTTCTTTGGCCTGGCCGGAATTAACCCAGACCCCCAGGGCATTCTCTCCGTCGCTGATGTTTACCCAGTAAAATTCCCCGCGGCGCATAATCTCACCGATAACCTCCCCGGAATAAGTAATCGACCTGCCGTCATATTGAGCGGCCTGCTCAAGCAATTCCCTGCTGGTAAGGTTCTGCGCAAAAACCGCCAAGGGGAAGGCGCAGAGTAAAAATATAATTATAAATATTCTGGTAAAAGTCTTTTTCATTTTCCTTTGACGCTGGCAAAGATGAATCCTAAAATTGTAAATACGGACATAAACTCCAGACGCCCGGCCCACATCTGTAAAATATAGATAACTTTGAGCATCACCGGCATGGTCACCGCGGTGATCCCGCAGGATAACCCGACGTTAGCCGCCGCCGAGGTAGACTCAAACAACGATTCCAAAAAAGGGTAACCGTAGAACATCCCGGCCAGAGCACCCACGCCGTATAAAATTATATAGGCCAGGGTAACCATTAAAGCGCTCCTGACTAATTTATCCTCTAAAAAAACCTCCCGGATGTGGTGAAATTTTTCCACGATAATCGCCCGTTCCGGCATAATGATTCTTTTTAAATCTTCTTTGAAGGCTTTGAGGATAATACCGATGCGCAGCATTTTAATTGCCCCGGTTGTCGAGCAAACCGCGCCGCCTAAAGCCATCGCTAAAATCACTCCGCACAAAGCCAGCGGATGCCAGTCTGAACCAAACTGTTGGGCATAAATCGTCTGAAAACCCGTACCGGTATGCCCGGAAATCAACTGGTAGAATCCTTTGCGGAACAGCATCATCGCCTTAGGATAAGCCTGGGCTTGGGTCAGGCCCACCGCCACCAAGGCAAAGGTGGCCAACACGGTAACAAAAAACGTGCGGGTTTCGATGTTTTTTACCAATTCCTTACGGTTGCCTATCCACAAATGATAATGCAATTTAAAATTAAGCGCTCCTAAAACCATAAACACCACGGTAATTATTTCAATCGCAAAACTATGGTAATAAAGTATGCTCTGGGATTGCGGAGCAAAACCACCGGTATCAAAAGCCGTCATAAAGATGCAGGCGCCGTGAAAAAATGCATTTACCGGCCGCATGCCGCCCAAAATCCCGGCGACCCCTAAGGAAAAGGTGCCTAAAATCAGATAGACAATACTTACCAGCCAGATAAACCGGGAGGTATTAATCACGTTGGGCATGATCTTTTCATCCCGGGCCTCACCCACATACATTTTGAAGGCACCGCTAAAACCCCGCACAAAAAAGGAAAGGGCAATCACCACAATCCCCTGGCCGCCTAAGAACATCATCAAATGGCGCCAAAGATTATGGGCGTAAGACAAATGGTCCAGGTCCTGGACCAGGCTTAAGCCGGTAGTGGCAAACCCGCTCATCGCCTCGAAACAGGCGTCTAAAAATGATTTCCAATGGCCGCTTAAATATAACGGAACCGCCCCCAGAAGCATCACCACCACCCAGGATAAACTGACCACAATCATCCCCTGCATCCAGTTGAGGTCCTTATCCGTCTGGCAGGTTTTAATCAAAAGCAGGCCGGCAACAACCGAAATTTCAATACCGATAAAAAAATCCAGGAAGGGATTGGCTTCCTGGAAGAAAAAAGCCGCCAATAACGGGATGGCCATCGTCATGGCTAACCCTAAAATTATTTTTCCCAGGTAAAACCCGATAATCTTTAAATCTTCCAGGTGGGTCTTAAGGATCATGGCTTAAGATAAATTATCCAGCAAATCAAAAATGCCGCCAGCATTATCAGGCCGACATAAGCAACTTCTGCGATTATCCCGAATATAATATTTAAGGTAGGTTTGGATTTCATCGGTTTAAAGTTTGCCGGCTAAAAGGCTTAGCAGCTGTGGCTCATTTCCGATCATGGTCAGGGCGATCACATCATCACCGGTTTTAAGCACCGTATCGCCTTTAGGCAGAATAACCTCTTCTCCCCGGACAATCGATACCAATACCGCGTCTTTGGGCAAAGCGATATCTTTAACTTGCCGGTTGATTACCGGGGCATCATCCGGAAGGTCTACGCGCACAATCGCCAGTTTTCCGCGTTTAAAACTCATCAGGTTTACAAAATCCGAGAAAGAAACTTCTTCTTCGATAATTTTAGCAATAATCTTGGTGGAGTCCACCGGCACATCAATACCCAGCTCATTAAAAGTATGCTCATTATCCGGATTATTTACCCGGCCTACGGTGCGCTGCAGATTGAATCTTTCTTTAGCCAGCTGGCAGATGATCAGATTATCCTCATCATCTCCGGTCACCGCCGCCAGGACATCCGCCCGGTTGATTCCGGCCTCCTCCAGGATCTTCGGGTCGCAGGCATCGCCGTTAACCACCAGCACATCTAATTCCTTGGCTAACTCTTCGCAGATCTGGCGGTCTTTATCAATAACACTGATGGTATGCTTGCCCTGGGCA
The DNA here is from genome assembly GCA_964510625.1 of uncultured Planctomycetales bacterium. Classification (GTDB taxonomy): domain Bacteria; phylum Omnitrophota; class Gorgyraeia; order Gygaellales; family Profunditerraquicolaceae; genus UBA6249. Next base: position 2,673 of record CAZEBD010000024.1, on the reverse strand, counting down.
AGCCTTCGGGCTAAAAAATAACCCACTTTGCCGGCGCCGACAATTAAAATATACATCGCTATTGCTCCCCTAAGTGGAACTTTTCCCTGACTTCTTTAAGGCTGGAGACCTTGATAACCCCCATTAAAATATCTTTGTTCTTCAAAACCGTTTTGGGTTCCGGAATAACAACTCCCTGCATCCGGCGCAGGGCCGCCACAATAAAATCTCCCGTAATATTGATATCCTGGACGGTCTTACCTACCAGATCCCCCTTAACCTCAATTTCAATCACCCCCAGGTCTTTGGATTCGATCAGATAGCTGGAAAACCGGCTTTCAATAATCTTATCCCTGAGCATCGCGGAAAACAACAAAGTCCCGCTGATAATATCTAAGCCGAGCGCCGTGTATATGTGGGCCCGCTGCGGGTCATAAACCCGGGCAAACACCTTCGGCACATTAAAAATCTTTTTAGCCACCTGGGCGCTGATTAAATTAGTATTGTCTCCGTCGGTCACGGCGCAAAAAGCATCCGCTTTCTCGATGCCAACCTGCTTCAGCAGGGCCAGGTCAAAACCATTGCCGACCATCGTCAGGCCGTTAAAGGTATCTCCCAGGCGCTTAAGCGCCTCCTGTTTTTTATCGATCACCACCACATCGTGGCCTTCGCCGCTTAAAAGTTTAGCCAGCTCCGCGCCGACCCTTCCGCAACCGACAATAATTACATACATCGCTTCCTCCCAAGAAGGGGAAATTATTTCTTGGTTATTTCCACCAACTTTTTAAAAGCAGCATTATCCCTGACCGCCAGGTCCGCTAAAATTTTACGGTCCAGGGCAATTTTGGATTTCTTCAGGCCGCTCATAAATACGCTGTAAGACACCCCTGCCTGGCGGCAGGCGGCATTGATCCGGGCAATCCAAAGCGCGCGAAATTCGCGTTTTTTAACTTTCCGGTCCCGGTAGGCGTATCTGAGGGCGCGCTCCAGGACTCTTTTGGCCTGCTGATACTGTTTGCTGTGATCCCCCCAGAACCCTTTAGCCGCCTTAAGTACTTTCTTCTTTCTTTTGCGTGTTGCTACACTGTGTTTAATTTTTGCCATGATTGCCTGATCCTTTCATCCTTTAACCATAAGGTAACATTGACTTGATGAATCGTTCATCTTTTTTGCCGGCTAACGTCCGGCGCTTTTTTAAATTTCTGATTCTTTTTGTTTTTTTAGATGACGCTAAGTGGCTTTTGCCGCCGGGAGAATACTTCACCCGGCCTTTTTTGGTGAGTTTAAAACGTTTGGCTACTCCGCGTTTTGTTTTTAATTTCCCCATGATTTCTCCTTATCCTGATTATAGCTTACTTTGGCGCAATTACAAAAGACATAATTCGGCCTTCCATTGCCGGCGCTTTTTCCACCTGGCCTTCATTCTGGGTATCTACGATAAATTTATCTAAAACCTTTCTTCCTAAGTCCACATGCTCCATCTGGCGGCCGCGGAAAAAAAGATTAACTTTAACTTTATCCTTCTTTTTCAAGAAACTAACTACCTGTTTTACCTTGGTTTCAAAATCATGCTCATCGATATTGGGTTTTAAGCGGATCTCTTTAAGGCGGCCCTGCTTCTGATGCTTCTTGGACTCCCGCTCCTTTTTCTCCAGGTCATACCTGAACTTGCTGTATTCAATGATCCGGCAAACCGGGGGATTGGCTGCGGAGGCAACCTCGACCAAATCTAATTCATGCTGATTGGCGATCTCTAAGGCCCGCTGAACAGACATTACCCCTAATTGGCTTCCGTCGTGGCCGATAACCCGCACCTGGGGTGCGCTGATCCTGTCGTTAATGCGTGTGAACTTTTTTATAGCCGCCTCCTTTTTTACTTATGTTCCTTAATCTGGTTAATTAATTCCTTAATCAGGGAGGCTAATTCAAGCACCCCCATATTTCCGCCTGCTTTTGTGCGCACACTGACTTTTCCTTCCGCAGCTTCCCGATCGCCGATAATTAAACTATAGGGAATTTTTTCTAATTCTGCGTTACGGATTTTTTTATTCAAGGTCTCATTGCGTAAATCTATATCCACGCGTATATTGCTGGCCTCTAACTGTTCTTTTACCTTTTGAGCATAAGCGATCGTTGTTTCTTTGATCGGAATTAATAAAACCTGTACCGGGCTTAACCATAAAGGAAGTTCCCCCTTATAATGCTCAATCAGGGTGCCGATAAACCGCTCCACGCTGCCCAATAAAACCCGGTGTAGCATGATCGGTTGTCTTTCCTTGCCCGTATCATCAATATAAGCTAAGTTAAATCTTTTAGGAAGCGCAAAATCGCACTGAATGGTAGCGCATTGCCAGGTCCTTTTCAACGCATCCTTTAATTTAATGTCGATCTTTGGGCCGTAAAACGCTCCGTCCCCCTCATTAACTTCATAAGCCAGGCCTTTTTCTTTTAATGCCGACTCCAAGGCCTCCGTGGCTCTTTGCCAGTCTTCATCCGAACCGATGGATTTCTCCGGCCGGGTGCTTAATTCAATTCCCACATTATCAAACCCAAAGACTTTCATCGTATCAAAAACAAAATCGATCACCCCTTTGATCTCGGCAGATAGCTGCTCCGGTAAACAAAAAATGTGCGCATCATCCTGGGTAAACCCGCGCACACGCAAAAGGCCGTGTAAAACTCCGGCCTTCTCCC
>CAZEBD010000023.1:0-14738 GCA_964510625.1 uncultured Planctomycetales bacterium | reverse complement strand
TGGAAGAAAAAGGTTGATTGTGCTCAGGAAGCGCTCAAGAACCTGTTAAAAATGAAAATGCTGGTGGTTGAGCCAGCCCAAAAGAATTTTGATCCGGCGGTTGCCGACTTAAATGACCTTTTGGCTTATATTAAAAGCGATATCTACGGCCAAATGGATGACCGCAACCGGCGGATTGCCGAGAAGATCAGAACCGAGATCCACGATAATTTAAATTATCCTCAGATAAAAAACTACTTAAAATGATTTTTCAGACAGTCAGCGTAGGCCTGATGCAGGTTAATTGTTATATCCTGGCTTGTGCCCCCGGGGCTAAAGCGATGATCATCGATCCCGGTGACCAGGCCTCTAAAATCAAGGCAGTTTTAAGTAAATATGAATTAAAACCGGCGATGGTGATCAATACACACGGCCACTATGATCACATTGCTTGCGATGATGCATTCGGCGTGCCGGTTTACGCGCATAAAGATGATCTGCCGATGCTATTGGATCCGGCTAAAAATCTTTCTGCAGCTTTTTCTTTGGCCTATAAGGTAAAATCCGAAGTCCGGCCGCTTACGGATAAAGAAATCATTAAGTTAGATTGTTTGGAATTAGAGGTAATCCATCTGCCCGGGCATACTCCCGGAGGCATCGGCCTGTTAATGAAGAAGCCGGAGCATAATATTGTTTTTACCGGAGATACCTTATTCTGTCAGGGAGTGGGACGGACGGACCTGCCGGGAGGCAGCCAGGATAAACTGGAGGATGGTATCCGGCAGAGATTATTTGTGCTTAATCCGGATACTCAAGTTTATCCCGGGCATGGGGCGGCTACGACCATCGGCCAGGAACGCAGCAGGGAATTTGACTTATAATGAAAGAGCTGATCGATTCATTTCTGGATTATCTTTCGGTGGAAAGGGCGCTGGCTAAGAATACGATCCTGGCCTACCGGGCAGATTTAAATCTTTACCTGGATTTTATTCAGAAGCGAGGGATTTCGGCGCTTTCTCAGGTAACTAAAAATGATATCGTGGAATTTATGCTTACTCAGAAAGCTCAAGGTGTATCCCCGGTGAGTATTTCACGGCGCTTAGCCGCCATCCGGATGTTTCATCGTTTTTTAGCCAGGGAGCGGATTTTAAAGAGTGACCCGACGGCTTTGATCGATTCCCCGAAACTCTGGAAAAAGGTCCCGGATACGCTTTCTTTAAACGAGGTCGAGGCGCTGATCGGGCAGCCTGATCCCCGGGATAAACAAGGCGCCAGGGACAAAGCGATCTTAGAGACGCTTTATGCTACCGGGATGCGGGTCTCGGAGTTAAGCAGCCTGAAGGCCAATAATGTCAATTTAGATATCGGATTTTTGCGCTGTATCGGTAAAGGGAACAAAGAACGGATCATCCCGTTAGGCAAAAAAGCCATTCACAGTATTAACCGTTATCTTGAATTTAGCCGCCCGTATTTTTCGAAACAGAAAGCTTCGGAGTTTCTTTTTTTGGGGCGTTCCGGAGCCAGATTGTCCCGGCAATCCGTCTGGAAGCTGATTAAGCGGTATGCTGCAGAAGCTAAAATTAAGAAACCGATCAAGGTGCATACCCTGCGGCATTCATTTGCCACACATTTATTGGAAAGAGGCGCGGATTTGCGTTCCGTCCAGGAGATGCTTGGGCATTCAAATATCTCCACTACCCAGATTTACACGCATATCGATAAAGAACGCCTGAAAACGGTGCATAGGATGTTCCACCCGCGGCCATAGCAGACAGAGGTAAATGATGAAGCAATCTGTAAAAAAATTGCCTGCAGAATTAAAAATAGTTATCCACCGGGTGCAGGATCTCTCCCAAAAACTCCGGATGCCGGCATATTTAGTCGGAGGAGCCTTACGGGATTTGATCCAGGGAGTAAAAAACTGCGATCTGGATATTACGGTCGAAGGCAGCGGTTTGGTTTTTGCCCGGCATTTAGCAAAAAAATTAAAAGCAGAATTAAGGGAGCATGAGCGGTTTGGGACAGCCACTTTAATTTTACCTAATGGGTTAAAAGTTGATATTGCCACCAGTCGCCGTGAAGAATACCCGTATCCTGCGGCTTTACCGCAAGTTACCTTCGGCTCGTTAAAGGATGACCTGGGCCGGCGGGATTTTACGATCAATGCTTTAGCATTGAGTTTATCCGGTGTTCAAAAAAACGAACTCATCGATCCTTTTTGCGGCCGGGATGACCTTTCCGGCGGCTGCATCCGGATCATGCACGATCTAAGCTTTCAGGATGACCCGACCAGAATTTTAAGGGCCGTGCGTTTTGCCGTGCGTTTTAATTTTAAGATTCAGCCGCACACCCTTAAACTGCTTAAGGCGGCGGTCGGCCAGGGGTGGATGGATAAAGTCCATCCGCACCGTATGCGCGATGAATTAATTTTAATCCTTAAAGAGAAAAATCCTCATGCAGTGTTAAAACAGTTGAGCGGTTTAGGGGCTCTGTCTTTTATCAGCCCCGGATTAAAAGTCGATCAGGCTATGGCGGGTTTATGCAAAGCCATCGCCAAAGAATCCTCCTGGTTTGTTAAAAACTTCCCCGGCCGCCGCCGGCTCGATACCTGGTTGATTTATTTTGCGGGGCTGCTGCGCGGTTTTGCTCCGGATAAGATTGAAGCAATCATGCAGCGGCTGGGTTTTTCCATCGGTGATCAAAAAAGAGTGGTCAGTTATTATCAGCAAAAATCTAAGCTGTCCGCTGCCTTGAGTAAAAAAAATGCCCTGGGCCAGGAGATATTTTCTTCTTTAGAGCCCTTAAGTTATGAAACGATAATCCTTTTGAGGGCAGATTTTAAAAACCGGTATCTGAAAAAACACCTGGCGGATTTTTTCCGGGTCTATAATGGAATGCGCCTTTGCGTTGGCGGCCATGACTTGGGCGGGCTGGGTGTGTTACCGGGCCCGTTGTATCAGAAAATATTTACCAAAGTATTATCGGCTAAGCTTAACGGGCAGGTCAAAGGGCGCCGGGATGAACTGGCTTTAATCAGAAAATTAATTAAAACCAAAGCATAGAAACGAAAGGAAAGATATGGCAAGGCATGAGCGCGTTGAAGAAGCGATTAAAAAAGAAGTCAGCCTGATCATTCATGATGAACTTAAAGATCCACGGATCGGGTTTGTGACGATTACCCGGGTTGAGCTATCGAAAGATTTAAGAAACGCCAAGATTTTTTATAGCGTCCTGGGTAAGGAGGATGCCTGTAAAAAAACTAAACAGGCCCTGGATTCAGCTTTAGGTTTTATCCGCAGCCTGGTTGCTCAGAGGATCAACCTGCGTTTTGCTACGGAGATTATGTTTTGCCAGGACCATTCTACCGAATACAGCGTGAAGATCCAGGAGGTACTGAACAAAATAAAGGAGAATGATGGGACTAAATGAGATCTGCCGTAAGCTTAAACAGTATGATAATTTTTTGATTACTGCCCATACCAGTCCGGAGGGGGATGCCTTAGGCGCGCAGTTGGGATTTTATAACCTGGTTAAGAAGCTGGGAAAAAGGGGAGTGATCCTTAGCGATGACCGCCTGCCCTATGGTTACGATTTCTTGCCGGGAGTAAGGCAGATCCGGCGTTTTAACCGGGCATCTAAAAACATCAAGTTCGATTGTTTAGTCGCCCTGGATTGTGCGGATTTAAAACGGGCCGGCAGGGTCAGCCAGCTTGTTTCCGGAAGCTTGCCGGTGCTTAACATTGACCATCATATCAGTAACCGGAATTTTGGTTCGGTTAATTGGGTAGATGCGCAGGCATCTTCTTGTTCGGAGATGATTTATAAATTATATAAACGGCTACAGCTAAAGATCGATAAGGATACGGCATTAGCTTTATATACCGGGATCATGACTGATACCGGAAGTTTCCGCTATTCCAATACCTCCAGCGCTACCTTTGCCGCCGCAAGTGATCTGTTAAAGTTTGGGATCAATACTGCCGCGGTCTATCGCTGCACCTATGAAAATATACCTGCTCAAGACGTGAAGGTCCTTTTAAAGCTGCTTTCCCTGATCCGGTTTTTTAGCCGTGGCCGCATCGCGGCTTTTCAGATTGACTTAAAATCACCCGGAGTCAAAAAGGCCAGTATCGATTTGGCTGAACAACTTTTAAGTTTCGGCCGTTCGATCAAAGGGGTAGAGGTGGTTGTGTTGTTTAAAAATAATCCAGGCGCTGCTTCCTCTGTCCGGGTTAACTTCAGGAGCCAGGGCAAAGTGGATGTCAATAAGATCGCCCAAGCCTTCGGAGGGGGAGGGCATAAGACTGCCGCCGGAGCTACATTGTCTTTAGGGTTCTCCGCGGCCAGCCGTAAAGTGATTGCCAAACTCTGCCAGGCTTTAAATAAACAAAAGTGATGAAAATTATTTATGGATTAAATAAATTTAAACGCCTGGCGCATCCGGTGGTCGCTTTGGGGGTATTTGACGGCGTTCATTTCGGCCACCGTAAAATTTTAGAAGCTGCCGTTAAAAAATCCGCCCTGATTAAAGGCACCAGCATCGCCCTGACCTTTTCTCCGCATCCGCAAAAAAAAGAAAGCCTGTATTCCCTGGAGCACCGTTTAAGGCTGATCGCCGAGCTAGGGATAGAGGTATGTATTGTGATAAAATTTAACCGAAGTTTTGCCGCCATCAGCTCCCAGGATTTTATCCAAAAAATATTAGCCCGAAAGCTCAAAGCTGATTTTGTTTATGTGGGAAGGAATTTTCGTTTTGGCAGGCATGCCCGCGGTGATTGGCGCCTGTTAGTCAAAGAGAGCCGGCGGAATAATTTTAAAGTCAGGATCTTTGATGTCCTGAAAAGTTCCGGCAATGCCATTAGCAGCACCTTGATCCGGAGATTAATCAAAGCATCGAAAATCAAAGCGGCGCAGTCGCTGCTTGGGCGGCGGGTAAGTGTTTTAGGCACCGTGGTCAAAGGCAGCCGCCTGGGCCGCCTGTTAGGTTTTCCGACGGCCAACATTCAGGCACATCATGAAGTTATTCCGCCATCAGGTATTTATGCGGTAGAGATCGTGCTCTTTAGTAAAAAATATAAAGGAGTCTGTTATATCGGCCCCCGTCCGACAGTTACCCCAAAGAGCAAAGACAAACGTATCGAAGTGCATATCTTTAATTTTCATAAAAATATTTACGGTTTAGTCCTGGAAATTCAGTTTATTAAATTGATCCGCAAAGACCGGAAATTCGCTTCTCTTAAAGCATTATCCGCGCAAATCCAAAAAGACATTGCCCTCTGCCGTAAAATTCTGTAATTCCTGTTGAAAAACCTACAACCCTTAGTAATTTTATCCTCCATATCCACAATCTATTGTATTTACAGTATTTAGGTAAATTTTTTCTTGACAAAAGGAGGGAATCTATCTATACTTTGTACATAAGTGGATAAAAGTGGAGTAAAGTGGAAGGAAGCGAAAAATGTTCTACGGAGAGTTTGAGCATTCCATAGACCGTAAGGGGCGTTTAATCCTGCCGGCGAAATTCCGTGAAGTGGCCAAAAACCAGTTCGTGGAAAAGTTCTTTGTTACCCGCGGCCTGGATAAATGCCTTTTTATGTTTGCGGAGGAGGAGTGGCGTTCTCAGGAGAATAAATTTAAGACCATGTCATTTACCAAGCAGCAGTCGCGTACCTTTAACCGTCTTTTATTTAGCGGTGCGGTGGATGTTGCTTTTGATAAACAGGGCAGGATACTCCTGCCGCAATACCTTAAAGATTTCGCCGAAATCAAAAAAGACGTAATGGTTGTCGGTGTTTCTAACCGGATTGAGATCTGGGCAAAAAATTTATGGCATGATTTTTACGCCAATAGCCGTCAGTCCTTTGAAGAAATTGCTGAAAAATTAATGGATGTATAAATGGTCGATCTAAAGTTGCACGTGCCGGTGATGTTAGGGGAGGTCCTGGATTCACTTAAACTTGAGCCCGGCAAGATAATTGTTGACGCTACCTTAGGTACCGGCGGGCATGCGGCAGAGATATTAAAGAAAATTACACCCAATGGCCGGTTGATCGGCATAGACCGCGATGAAAATTCTTTGGCCGTCTGCCGTAAGCGCCTTGAGGAGTTTAGGGATCATGTAGAATTTGTACATGCTAATTTTGCCGATATCGATCAGGTTTTAGCCGGATTAAAAATTGATAAGATTGATGGGATCATTTTTGACCTGGGGATCTCCAGTTTTCAGCTGCAGGATGCACAGCGGGGTTTTAGTTTCCAGCAGGAGGGGCCGTTAGATATGCGTTTAGATAAAACCAGCTATATATCGGCGTATGATTTAGTCAATAACCTTAATGAGAATGAGATCTCGCAGATCCTTTGGAATTTCGGGCAGGAGCGGTGGCATAACCGTATCGCTCACCTTTTAGTCCAGGAGCGCAGAAACGAACCGATCGCTACCACTAAGCAGCTGGCGAATTTAGTCATGCGGGCCATTCCGCATCGTTACCGCCGGAGTTATTACCGGATCCATCCGGCTACCCGCACATTCCAGGCGGTACGCATCGCCGTAAATCGGGAGCTGGAGATTTTAGAAAGTGCGGTAAAAAAATCCGTTGATATCCTGAATCCGCAAGGTAGAATATCGGTTATTTCGTTTCATTCATTAGAAGACCGCGTAATTAAACATACCTTCCGGGCGTTAAAAGCCGAAGGTTTGATTGATATTATTACTGCTAAACCCCTGACTCCGGCGCCGGCGGAAGTAGAAGCTAATCCTTCCAGCCGCAGCTCTAAATTCAGGGTGGCCGAAAGGATATAAAATATATGAAGCTGACTAAGTTTTTTACCGCTGTAGTATTTATTACTTCATTTTCGGTGCTTTATGTCTACCAGCAAAGCGAGATCTTCCGCCTTGCCTACCTGGGCCAGAAAAAGCAGGCTGTTTACACGGAACTGCTGGATAAAAATACCGCTTTAAGATATAATATCAATAAAAGTTCATCCCTGGTCAATATTGGTGCCCGGATCAGCGGCACGGATGATTTCCAGATGCCGGATAATTACCGTTTTGTTAAATTTGTCCCATCCCCCGGGGGTTTGCGCCTGGCGGATCAGAAGCAGGGGCAGGATGGGCTTTTGGCGCGGATATTCAGCCTGAAGCGGGAAGCTCAAGCAAAAACGATTAATCCCTAATAATTTTCATTATTCCTAAAGGAAAATAGTGTATATCAGCAACTATCGCCGAAGGTGCGAGGCGGTATTTTTGATTTTTTTTGTGTTTCTCCTGCTTTGTGTAGGCCGCTTATTCTTTATTCAATTCTTCCGTTCGGATTACCTTACCTCTATCGCTAAAAAGCAGCATAACCAGTTAGTCGAACTTGAGCCGCGGCGCGGGGCGATCTATGACTGCATGCTTAAGGCGCAGGCATTTAATATGTCCATGGATTCATTATATGCTGTGCCTAATTCCATAAAAAATAAAGAAGAGGTGATCGGCCAATTACTGCCGATTCTGGGGGTAGAGCGCAGCTATCTTGTCGATCGCTTAAACCGCAAGAAATCATTTATTTGGATTGCCAGAAAACTTAACCCCGAGGATTCCGCAAAGATCAAGCGCTTAAATATTAAAGGTTTAGGGTTTATGAAGGAGACTAAGCGCATTTATCCGAACAGCTACCTGGCCAGTCATATCCTGGGCTTTAGCGGGATGGATAATATCGGTTTAGAGGGGGTGGAGCGGGATTTTAATCATTATTTAAAAGGTACTCCCGGCTGGGCGATATTTCTGCGGGATGCTCGGTTGAAAAAATTAGATATTGGGGAAAAGATGGTCCAGCCGGTTGATGGGTTGGATTTAGTCCTGACCATCGATGAGGTTATCCAATATATCGCCGAAAGAGAATTGGATAAAGCCTTCAAAAAATATAATGCCAAGGCCGCCTCCATCGTGGTGATGGATCCGCATACCGGAAGGATTCTGGCGATCGCTAATCGTCCGACCTATGATTTAAACCGGCGCACGGGGGTAAGTAAAGATGCGATGCGCAACCGGGCAATCTGCGATCTGTTTGAACCGGGTTCAGTTTTTAAAATCGTTACCGCTGCTGCTGCTCTGGAAGAAAAGAAGGTTACGGAAAGCGATGTGTTCTTCTGTGAAAACGGAGCCTACCGGGTGGGAGGGCGTATACTGCATGATCATCGTCCGCACGGTAATCTTACCTTCCGGCAGGTGATCGAAGAATCCAGTAATATCGGCACAGTTAAGATTGCCCAGCTTTTAGGCCCGGATGCCCTCTACCGATATATTCGGGCTTTTGGTTTTGGGGCAAAATTGGGAATCGACTTGTCCGGAGAGATCTCCGGGATGATCAGCGCGCCGCGCTCCTGGAGCAAAACCTCGATTACTTCCATACCGATGGGCCAGGAGGTCGGGGTAACCGCTTTGCAATTAGCCAGCGCTATCTCGGTGATTGCCAACGGCGGCCAGTTAATGAAACCGTATATTGTGGATTCGGTGCGTGATAATCAGGGCCGGATAATCAAACAAAACAAACCGGCATTATTGCGCAAAGTAATTTCTGTAGATACGGCGATGCGGATTAAAAAAATCCTTACCGGAGTAGTCGAAGAGGGTACCGGAAGAATGGGCAAAGTTGCCGGATTTAGCGCTGCCGGTAAGACCGGGACAGCGCAAAAACTTGAACCTAACGGGACTTATTCGCACAGTAAATTTATTGCTTCTTTTATCGGTTTTGCTCCGGCGGAAGATCCGTTATTAACGATTGTAGTGATGGTGGATGAACCGCATCCTTATTATTTCGGCGGGGTAGTAGCTGCTCCGGTATTTCAAAAAGTCGCCGGCGATGTAATCCGTTACTTAAAAGTCAATCAGATACCAGTGGAGGCAGCCGGCCGATGAAGATCGCAGGGATCCGGATCAGAGGAATAACGGCTAATTCCAAAGAAGTAAAACCGGGGTTTCTTTTTGTCGCAGTCAGAGGCAGCCGACAGGATGGCCGCCAGTTTATCCAGGAGGCCATCCGGCGCGGTGCTGTGATTATCGCCGCGGATAAAAGTTTTGCGGAAATAGGTTTTAAAGAGAAAGTTAAATTTTTAGCAGTGGATGATTGCCGGAAATTTTTTGCGTTAAATGCCCATAAGTTTTATGGATGTCCTTCGCACAAGGTTAGGGTAGCCGGGATCACCGGTACTAACGGTAAGACTACAGTTTCTTATTTGATGGAAGCAATCGCTAAAGAATCCGGATACGCCTGTGGAGTGATCGGGACGGTGAATTACCGGTTTGGCAGAAAAACAATTACCGCTAAGAACACCACCCCCGGGCCCGGGCAGCTGCAAAGCCTGCTTAGCCTTATGCGGGCGCAAAAAGTCAGATATTGTGCGATGGAGGTTTCTTCTCATGCTTTAGACCAGGAGCGTGTTGCCGGGATCAGATTTCGCAGAGCTATTTTTACCAATCTGACTCAGGATCACCTGGATTATCATAAAAATTTAGAAAATTATTTTTTAGCCAAAGCCAAGCTTTTTTCCGGCCTTGCTCCGGGGGCCAAAGTAATTATTAATAATGATGACATTTATAGCCGCAGGATCAAAGGGCTGACCCGCGCCGGAGTATGGACTTACGGCATAAAAAATAAATCCGATGTAATGGCTAAGGATATTCATTTTGGCCTTGAGTCAACACGGTTTACACTAAAGGCCCCGCGGATGAATATCGGAATAAATACTAAGTTAGCCGGCCGGCATAATATCTATAATATTTTAGCTGCGGTTAGCTGGGCATTCAGCGAAAGATTACCGGCCGAAGCGGTTAAATCCGCGGTTGAAAAATTTAAAAATGTCCCCGGACGGCTGGAAAAAATAAATGATCCGCAGGGTAGGGGGTTTGATGTTTTTGTTGATTATGCACACACCCCGGATGCCCTTTATAACGTGATTGCGGCATTAAAGCCGTTGGTTAAAGGAAAGATTGTGGTTGTTTTCGGCTGCGGGGGAGAGCGGGATAAGCTTAAGCGGCCGCAAATGGGCAGGGTGGTTACGGAATCGGCGGATTACGCGGTGCTTACCAGCGATAACCCGCGCTCTGAGGATCCGGTGCAAATTATTAAAGATATCCGGCAAGGCATACGGAAAAATAATTACTGCCAGCTTATCCAGCGGGCTCAGGCGATACGCAAGGGGCTGTCTTTAATGCGCCAAGGCGATTGTTTATTGATTGCCGGCAAAGGACATGAGAATTATCAGGTTTTAAAAAATAAAATTTTAAAATTCAGCGATCAAAAGGTGGCGCGGGAATGTTTAAAGTCAATGAAATAGTCAGAGCTTGCTCCGGCAAGTTGATCCAGGGTGATCCGGGCGCAAAAATATCCGCTATCTCTACCGACTCCAGGGAAAAGATTGCGCAAAAAGGGTTTTTAGCTTTGCGCGGTAAAAACTTTGACGGCCATGATTACCTGGCTCAGGCGGCCAGGGGCAGGGCCAGCTGTTTGATTATCGAAATCCCGCCTAAAATTGCGATACCAAAACATTTAGCGGTGATCAAGGTTAAGGATACATTGTTAGCTTTAGGTGACCTTGCCCGTTTTAAAAGGCAAAAAATCGATCCGCCGGTGATCGCCGTTACCGGTTCGAATGGAAAAACTACCACCAAAGAGATGGTCGCCTGGGTATTAGGGGCCCGGGGGCAGGTACTTAAGAACGAAGGGACTAAGAACAATCAGGTCGGCCTGCCGCAAACACTGCTTAGGCTTTGCCCGCAGGATAAATTTGCCGTAGTTGAGATCGGCACTAACCATTTCGGCGAGGTAGATTATTTGGCCAAGATCGCTATCCCGGATATCGGCATCATTACTAATATCGGCCCCAGCCATCTTGAGTTCTTAAAAGATTTGAAAGGAGTGGCTAAGGAAAAATCGGCGTTATTGGATAATTTAGCCGGGCCCGCGATTACCCTCTTAAACGGCGACGATCCGTTATTGCAGGATTTAATCAGGGTTAAAGGCAAAGCTAAGCCGGTTTTTAGTTACGGCCTGGGCAAGGGGAGCGATTTTTGCGCATCCCAGGTTAAACTAAAAGGGGCTAAAGTAAGATTTAAAGTTAACGCTAAGCATGATTTTGAATTATCTACTTTGGGTGTTTATAATATCTATAATGCCCTGCCGGCGATCGCCGTGGGGCGTATTTTTGGATTAAGTTACCGTCAAATCCGTGCGCGTTTATCCGGATTCGAATTTCCTAAAGGCAGGTTTAATCTGGTGGAGCATAAAGGTTTGAGGTTTATTGATGATACCTATAATGCCAACCCGCTTTCCTTAAGCGTGGCTTTAGAGGCTTTGAAGAAGGCCGATTGCCGCGGCAGGAAGATTCTGATCCTGGGGGATATGCTGGAGTTAGGCAGGCAAAAAGAATTATTGCATCGCCGGATGGCTTGGGGTATAACTAATACGTGTGACTTGTTGATTGCGGTAGGCGGGCTTGCCCGGATTACCGCCCGGCAGGCCAGGATCGAAGGCTTGGCTGCCGGACAGGTATTTTGCTGCACCAGCGCTCAAGATGCCCGCAATCTATTATTTAAAAAGATCAACCCCGGCCGGAATGATTTAATTTTAGTTAAAGGTTCCCGGTCGATGAAAATGGAAACTGTCTTAGGAGTTTAATGCTTTACCATCTGTTATATCCCCTGAGGGATTTTATTTCAGCTTTTAATCTTTTCCGCTATATTACCTTCCGCGCGGTAATGGCGGCTTTAACCGCCTTCCTGCTTAGCCTGATTTTTGGCCCGGTCTTGATCAGAAAACTTAAAGCTTTAAAGGTGGGAGAGAAAATCAATAAGGCCGACAGCCTTAAATTAGATAATCTGCATCAGCATAAGCAGAGTACGCCGACGATGGGCGGGATCCTTATTTTGGGTACGGTAGTCATTTCCACATTACTTTGGGCGGATATCCGGCAGAAATTCATCTGGATCGTTTTGTTCAGCACGACCTGGCTGGGGTTGACCGGTTTTGCTGATGATTATTTAAAGCAGGTAAAGAAGAAGGCCGGCGGCCTGGCTCCTAAACTGAAGTTAGTCAGCCAGATCATTTTAGGGTTGATCCTGGGGGTGATCCTTATCTATAGTAATCATAATGTTAATCTTGAGATTCCTTTTTTAAAAGGGGTAAACCTGGACTTAGACGGCCTGTATATCTTATTTGTCATCCTGGTAATCGCCGGATCCTCAAATGCCGTAAATCTGACCGACGGTTTAGATGGCCTGGCCATCGGAATTGTGGTAATGGTAGCGATTGCTTTCAGTATCCTTTGTTATGTTTCCGGAAATATAAACCTGAGTAATTACCTGCTCATTCCTTATATTAAAGGCAGCGCTGAGCTGACCATCTTCTGCGCCAGCATTATCGGAGCCGGCCTTGGATTTTTGTGGTTTAATTGTTATCCGGCAACCATTTTTATGGGGGATGTCGGCTCTTTGGCTTTAGGAGGAGCGATTGGCACGGTAGCTTTATTGATTAAGAAAGAGGTGCTTTTAATCATTGTCGGCGGGATATTTGTCCTGGAGGCGCTTTCGGTGATCCTGCAGGTAGGCAGTTTTAAATTGACCAAAAAGCGTATTTTTAAAATTGCTCCTTTGCACCATCATTTTCAGTTTTTAGACTGGCCTGAGAATAAAGTAATTGTCCGGTTTTGGATCATTGCCGGTTTGCTTGCTTTATTTACCCTGGTAACTTTAAAGATTCGTTAGGCCATTATTGCTCATCGATGCGTAATTGTGAATCCTTCAAAGATAAATCCGTAATCATCGTAGGCTTGGCCCGTTCCGGAGTAGCCTGCGCAAATCTTCTCTATCGGTTAGGGGCTAAAGTAAGGGTAACGGATATTAAGGATGATCTCCAGACCCGTAAGGCCAGCGGCCAACTCTGCTCCGCCGCTATTCAGGTAGAATTAGGCAGCCACAGCCCGGAGTTTATTGAGCAGGCGGATCTTGTGGTTATCTCCCCCGGGGTGCCGCTTGATTCACCGTGCGTCTGCTTAGCCAGAAAATTTAATAAACCGGTTGTCAGTGAGATCGAGGTGGCCGCAATCCTTTGTCCGGCTCCGATTATTGCGATCACCGGGTCAAACGGTAAAACCACGGTGACGACTTTGATCGGTAGGGTGCTGGAGGCAGCCGGGAAGAATGCATTTGTTTGCGGTAATATCGGCAGCCCTTTCTCTGCGCAGATCGAAAAAATAAAAGAAAGCGATTTTGTAGTTTTAGAAGTAAGCTCATTCCAACTGGAGACGATCAGGGATTTTAAGCCTAAAGTTGCTTTGATCCTGAATCTTACTCCGAATCATCTGGACCGTTATAATGACCTTCGGGAGTATGCTCAGGCTAAGATGCGGGTTTTTATTAATCAGGATCAGGGTGATTTTTTAGTTTTAAATTCCGCTGATCCGATCCTGCGGGAGGCGGCAGGTCAGACTCAATCCAAAGTGGTGTTTTTTGCTAAAGGCGAAGGGGCTAATCCCAATCAGAGCGCAGTAGCGGCTGTGGGCGGGATTTTAGGCATCGATGATAAAAAGATGCAGAAAGTCTTCCGGGAATTTAAGGGGATTCAGCATCGTCTTGAGGAGGTCGCCCAGGTTAACGGGGTAAAATTCATTAATGATTCCAAAGCCACTACTGCGGATTCGGCGGTCTGGGCGTTGAGCAATATTGATTCACCGCTTATTCTGATCGCCGGAGGCCGGCATAAAGGAATCGATTACCGGGTAATTCTGCCGGCGGCTAAAAATAAAGTAAAACATGCAATTTTACTGGGAGAGGCCAAAGATATCATCGCTGACCATCTCAGCTCCGGGGGTTTTCCGATTGAAAAAGTCGCCGGTTTAGAGGAGGCCGTGTCCCGGGCTTACGCGCAGGCTGCGCCCGGGGATTGTGTATTATTATCTCCGATGTGCTCAAGTTATGATATGTTCAAGGATTATGAAGAGCGGGGGAGGGTGTTTAAAAAGATCGTCCTGGATCTAGCTCAAAAGGCCGGTGTGCATGGTTAGAAAAACGCGGATCAACCTTCTGACAGTATCGGTGCTGCTGGTAGCCATCGGTATTGTGATGATCTATAGCTCCTCCAGTATATATGCCTGGGAGAAGTATGGGGATAGTTTCTATTTTTTAAAACGCCATCTGTCTTTTCTTGTTGTCGGAGTATTCCTGGCTTTTTTAGCGATGGTCATCGACTATCGTTTTTTTAAAAAATACTCGCATTGGCTGATCTGGATTGCTTTGGCGCTTTTAGTGCTGGTGCTTATTCCCGGGATCGGCCGGGAGGTAAGCGGAGCCCGCCGGTGGTTCAGGTTCAAATTTATCAGTTTTCAGCCCTCCGAGTTTGCTAATCTGGCGTTGATTGCCTACATCGCGGATTTTATCTCGCGCAAAGAGGATAAGATTAAGATGCTCCTGGAGGGGTTTGCCCCGGCGATGTGCATGCTAGGGGCAGTGACGGTACTTATTCTGCTGCAACCGGACCTGGG
Organism: uncultured Planctomycetales bacterium; assembly: GCA_964510625.1. Lineage (GTDB taxonomy): Bacteria > Omnitrophota > Gorgyraeia > Gygaellales > Profunditerraquicolaceae > UBA6249. The sequence continues at coordinate 242 of CAZEBD010000023.1, read as the reverse complement.
AACAGTAATCGCTTTAGGCAGTGTTGTCTTAATCATGCTTTTTGTGGCCGGAGTGCGCGGCAGGTATATTTTAACCCTGATCCTTTCCAGTTTGCCGGCGCTGTATTTTCTGGTTTTCAGCGTGCCTTACCGCCGGGCCAGGATTATGGCTTTTTTAAATCCCTGGCTTGACCCTAAAGGAACGGGTTTTCAGATCATCCAGTCGCAGGTGGCTATCGGAAGCGGGGGGCTGTTTGGCCGGG
>CAZEBD010000022.1:0-14833 GCA_964510625.1 uncultured Planctomycetales bacterium | reverse complement strand
TCCGGGATCACCAGGCGCAAATGGGTATCGGCGGCGGGATTGTCTGGGATTCTACGCCGGAAGGAGAATGGCTTGAGGGGTTACTTAAGGCTAAGTTTATTACGGATATTCTTTCTGTTTGACAAACCGGCTTAAAGGGGTATAATAAAGTAAAGATTAGAGATGCTTACGCCGCCAAGGACCACCACTAACCTTTGCGGCTTTTTTTATGGGGGTGTAAGATTAAAAAGATCAAGACTTCACTTAAAGGGCGCAAATGTAAATTTTTACATTGCAAGCATATTTTAAGTATTTATAATCATGAATCCTATTGTCATATCCATCTGGGCCTTTTAGCCCATGATAACAGGATTAAAACAGTTAAAGCCTCATGACCAATAAACAGACAGCTCCAGAAAATCTTACGCCGGCCGTAGCCAATTTCTATGGTTTAGGGATTGCCCCTAAGATTTTGGATATTCTGGAACGGATGAAATTTAAGGTTCCTACTCCGATACAGCAGAAGGCGATTCCTCTGGCTTTAACCGGAAAAGATATTGTGGGTATTGCCCAGACCGGAACCGGTAAAACCCATTCTTTCGCTATTCCGATGGTCCAGATTCTGGTGCAGAAAAAAGGTATCGGATTAGTACTTGCTCCGACCAGAGAGCTGGCCATTCAGATTAACGAGGCCTTCGGTGAAATCGCCCGGGCTTTCGGTATGCGCACTGCCTGCCTGATCGGCGGGGCGCCGATGCCTCCGCAGGTAGCGGCTTTGCGCAGGGACCCGCATATCGTGATTGCTACTCCCGGCAGGTTGATCGACCATATGTCCCAGTGGAATTTTATGCCCGATAGCGTAGTGATGCTGGTATTAGATGAAGCTGACCGGATGTTGGATATGGGGTTTGCCCCGCAAATCGATAAGATCCTGCGCTTTTTACCTAAAGACAGGCAGACGATGTTGTTCTCCGCAACTATGCCTAAAGAAATTATGAATATTGCCTCTCGCCATATGAAGCTGCCCTTAAGTGTAGAGATTGCCCCTTCTGGGACAACCGCTGAGAAGGTGACCCAGGAATTATTTATTGTCAAGAAAGAATCGAAAACCCAATTGCTTAAAAAGATCTTAGGCCAGTATCACGGCCCGGTATTATTATTTTCGCGCACTAAATATAACGCCAGAAAAATTGTCCGCGCGATCCGGGATATGGGGCATTCCTCTGCGGAAATCCACTCTAACCGTTCGCTTAGCCAGCGCCAGGAAGCCCTGGAGGGTTTTAAGTCCGGCAAATACCGGGTGCTGGTGGCTACGGATATCGCCTCCCGCGGCATTGATGTTACCGGAATCGAGCTGGTGATTAATTATGACCTGCCGGAGGATGCGGATAATTACGTGCACCGGATCGGCCGCACTGCCCGCGCCGGGAAAAAGGGTCATGCAATTTCTTTTGCCACTCCGGACCAGGGTCATGATGTGCGGGATATTGAAAAATTGATCAAGGCTACCTTGCCGGTTTCAAAACATGCCGAACTTACCTTGGATAAATTCGGTGAATCTGCTCATCAGCCTGCCCGTGCGCATGGCCGTAATTTTAGCCATGGGCAACCCCGGCATGGCCAGGCTAAAAAACCCTTCAAATACCCCAAACCGAAATTCTACCGGTAATTTGCAAGTAATCCCTTGTTTTTTAAAATCCACCTTTTATAATAATAACAATGAATAATCAAAGAAGATCTGCATTTAAACTGATTTTACTTTTTGGTTTAGTCAGCCTTTTCGGGGATATGGTCTATGAAGGGGCGCGCAGCGTCAACGGCCCATATCTTAAGACTTTGGGGGCAAATGCCGCCATCGTCGGTTTAGTTGCCGGCCTGGCGGAATTTTTAGGCTATGCTGTGCGTTTGGCGACGGGATATTTTTCCGATAAGACCAAGGCTTACTGGTGGTTTACTTTTTTAGGCTACGGCTTATTGATCAGCGTGCCGCTTTTGGCGCTTACCGGTATCTGGCAGGTGGCGGTTATTTTTATTGTCTTGGAGAGATTAGGCAAGGCCATCCGCAGCCCGGCTAAAGATACGATTCTTTCCCAGGCAACCAAACAGGTCGGTACGGGTTTTGGTTTTGCGATTGCCGAAGTCCTTGATCAAATCGGAGCAATCGCCGGGCCGTTAATCTTTACGCTGCTTTTTGTAATTATCGGAAAAGGGGACAAAACTCTGGCGGATTATCAGCAGGGTTATTCTTTGCTCTGGGTGCCCCTGGCACTGGTTTTACTTTGTATTTTCTTTGCCTGGCGCTCAGTTCCTAACCCTGAAATTTTAGAGGTTACTGCAGCTAAGCCTCCGGAATCGGATAAATTAAGCAAAATCTTCTGGATTTACACGGTTTTTACTTTTATTACTACTGTGGGGTATGCTAATTTTGCGCTGGTGGGTTTTCACCTAAAAGCCAAGCATGTGCTGACGGATGCGCAGATTCCTTTATTTTACGCTTTAGCAATGGGGGTGGATGCGGTAGCCGCGATGGCGATCGGTAAAACCTATGATATTTTTAAATCCCGGCGTAATAATGAAAAAGCAGGTTTAATCACTTTGATTGCCATTCCGGTGCTTTCGCTATTAATACCGGGGTTGGTCTTTTCCACTAAATTTTCCTGGGTGTTTGTTGGCGTGATTATCTGGGGGCTGGTGATGGGCTGCCATGAAACAATCATGAAATCGGCGATTGCCGATATTACGCCTTTAAAAAAGAGAGGGACCGGCTACGGGGTGTTTAATGCCGCTTATGGCCTGGCGATTTTTATCGGCAGCGCTTTAACCGGACTGCTTTATGAATATTCTATATTTGCGGTCATCGGGATCAGTGTCATAATGGAAATTGCCGCCATTTGGATTTTTGTCTTTCTTAGGAAAGAGGCCTTGACAGCAAAATATTAGTATGCTACCATTTTTTTATTAGTAACACGTTACTTAGGGAGTCGTGATGTCATTAATCCGTTTTGGAGTTTCCATAGAAAAAGACCTTTTGGTAAAATTCGACCGTTTCATTAAAGATAAGGAATATACCAATCGTTCCGAGGCTTTCCGGGATTTAATCCGCCAGGAATTAATCCAGAAGCAATGGCAGGGCGGCCAAAAGGTCGCCGGAGCTGTCACGCTTATTTATGACCATCATAAGAGGGAGCTGGTCAATAAGCTTATGGATATTCAGCATGATTTTGGCGGATTGATTATTTCTTCTCAGCATGTCCATCTGGACCATAACAATTGTCTGGAGATTATTGCGGTTAAAGGCTCCGCTAAAGAAGCGCAAAAACTATCAGACAGCTTAAGATCAGTAAAAGGGGTTAAGCATGGGACATTAAGCATGTCGACGACAGGTAAGGATATGTAGGGGGTAATATTTTTTTATCCAATAGTAGCACGAATATAATAATAGTAGCACAAAGGAGGATAAAGATGCTACGTCATATTTGGGTTTTGTTGTTAATCGGTTTTAGCGTATTTTCTATCAAGACAACCGCCTGTGCAGATGACTTTTCCGGATCCGCCGGAGCCAATGAAGAATGGAGCCCGTCTTCTGCCGGACCGATTACTACCTGGACGGCGCCGGTGTGTGCTAAGGGGGAATTTGTAATTCAACCTTTCTTTTCCTATAATCGGACCAGGGGCAGTTTTGACGCAGACGGTAAATACCATAGTTTGGCTAAGGATGATAAAAAATACCAAAATCAATATCTTCAGCAGTTATTTATGCAGTACGGGATTACAGACAGGCTGGAGATCGACGCGCAGGTAGTTTACCAGGAGAATTATGCCAAGCAGTCCGGGGTAAAGGCGCATCAGAGCGGTTTTGGCGACAGTTATTTGTTTTTACGTTATTGCCCGCTTGAAGAGCAGGGGTGGTTTCCGCATCTGACCGGTTTGCTGCAGCTGAAGATTCCTACCGGAAAATATCAGCATTTGGATCCGGAGAAGCTGGAAACTGATTTAATGGGCAGCGGCTCCTGGGATCCCGGGTTTGGTTTTACCTTGACTAAAAAAATCAAACCATTTATTTTCCATGCTGATGCAATCTTTAGTTTTCCGCAGAAAGTAATGGTCGACGGGATAAAAACAAGATACGCCAGTTATGCTAACTATGATTTGGGAGTGGAATATTTTTTGCCTAAAGGTTTTAATCTGTTGCTGGAAGCAAACGGAAGTTTTCAGAGAGACATCTGGCAGGATGGAGGAAGGGTCCCGGCAACTGCTTCGAATTATTTAACGGTATCTCCAGGTGTCGGATGGTCATCTGATAAAGTGCAGTTATTATTGGCTTATCAGCGGGTGGTTTTAGGGACTAATGCGGATGCTAATGATTCAGTGGTTCTAACCGGTGTTTATACATTTTAATAAGGAGGGAATGTGCACATACCTGACGGATATCTGGGGCCGGCAACCTGCGGATTTTTTTATTGCCTCATGCTGCCGGTCTGGGCAATTGCTTCTAAGATTGTCAAAAGTTCCTTAAACGCAAGGCAGGTCCCGGTTTTAGCCATCGGGGCGGCATTTAGTTTTGTGATTATGATGTTGAATGTTCCGATTCCGGGCGGCACAACCGGTCATGCCGTCGGGGCAGTGTTGGTTGCAATCCTGCTTGGCCCCTGGGCGGCCTGTATTGCGATTACCGTGGCGTTGGTGGTCCAGGCATTGTTATTCGGCGACGGTGGGATTACCGCACTGGCGGCTAATTGTTTTAATATGGCATTTGTAATGCCGTTTTGCGGTTATTATATTTATAAAGCGGTAAGCTATAGATCTTCGATAGATTCTAAAAGAAGGGTGTTTGCTGCAGGGCTAGCCGGATATATCGGTTTGAATATCGCTGCCGCTTTAACCGGATTGGAATTTGGTTTACAGCCTTTGCTGCATCATACACCCAGCGGCCAGGCATTATACTGTCCCTACGGATTAGGCGTGGCGCTTCCGGTAATGCTTGGTGAGCATCTGCTGATCTTTGGCTGGGTCGAGGCGATTGTTACGGGGTTAGTGATTAAATATCTGCAAAAAAATTCTCCGGAATTATTAAGCCAAAAGGGGATAAACTTATGAAAACGATTACTAAGCTTTGGGTCGGTTTAGGCATGCTGATTATTTTATCTCCTTTAGGTTTATTGCTTCCCGGTTATTTTAAAGCCGGCAGTGCCTGGGGAGAATGGGGAATGGATGAAATAAATCAATTAGCCGGCTATATGCCCAAAGGATTAGAAAAACTTGCTGGGCTTTGGAGCGCGCCGCTGCCTGACTACGCATTTAAAGGATGGGAGGAAAGCGGGAGTGTCAGCCTGTCTTTTGCCTATATATTATCTGCGGTTATCGGGGCGGTTGTTTGCGCAGCCATCCTGCTGATTTTAGGTAAATTTTTAAGTAAAAAATGAAATTTGTGCTATAATTTCATAAATTGCCTAAAACAGATTAAAAAAACGATAGATCCGTGTTAAAAACTCCACTCTACGAAACTCACCTTGCACTCGGTGCCAAAATGGCCCCTTTTGGCGGCTGGATAATGCCTATTCAATATCAGGGGATCCTGCTTGAGCATGCGCATACCCGCCAGGCGGTTTCTTTGTTTGATATCTGTCATATGGGTGAATTTATGCTTCAGGCCGATGCGGTCTCAAGCGGATTTGACCGCCTGGTTACTCAAAGCATTGCGGCGATGCCTAATGGCGTCTGCCGTTATGGTTTTATGCTTAATGAAAATGGCGGGGTATTAGATGATCTGATCGTCTACCGGATCAATCAGGACAGTTGGATGCTTGTGGTAAATGCCGCGACGATTACCGCGGATTTTGCGCACCTAAAGAAAAATTTACTTTCCGGGTACTCTCTGGAAAACGTTTCGGATAAAATGGCTAAGCTTGATCTCCAGGGGCCGCAGTCGCTGGATGTGCTGAAAGGAATTTTTGGCCCCGGAGTTGAAAAGCTCGGTTATTACACCTTTGCGGAATTTAAAATCTTTAACCAGCAGAGCTGTATTGTCAGCCGCTCCGGATATACGGGTGAGTTAGGTTATGAGGTCTATGTTGCCAATGATTATGTCGTTAGGCTCTGGGAGCTTTTACTAAAAGATGAGCGGGTCAGGCCGGCCGGGTTAGGCTGCCGGGATACTTTGCGTTTAGAAATGGGCTATCCGCTTTATGGGCAGGATCTGGATGCCGACCATACTCCGGTTGCCGCCGGCTTTGAAAAGTTTGTGGACTTCTCTAAAGGTTTTATCGGCCGGGATGTTTTGCTTAAGGAATTAAAAAAAGGCTCAGCAGAGCATTTAATTTATTTCCAGGCGGATTCCCGTCGGTCACCGCGCCACGGTTTTGATATCCTGAAGCAGGATCATCCGGTCGGCCGGGTTACCAGCGGTTCTTTTTCCCCCAGCTTAGGAGTAGGTATCGGGATGGGGTATGTCAGAGCCGATTGCCCGGCCGGGGAGCAGCTTTTAGTTAAACAAGGCACGGTAGAAATTGCGGTTAAAGTTGTAAAGCGGCCTTTCTTGAAAAAAACTTCACTACATTAACCATAATAAATACAGCCGAAGGAGAGCCTGAATGGAGATACCCAAAAATTTGTTTTTTACTAAAGACCATGAATGGGCGCGCATCGAAGGAGCGGTGGCTTACGTCGGGATTACCGATTATGCCCAGCATGCATTAGGGGATATTACTTTTGTGGATTTACCTAAAGCCGGGGAAATGCTTAAGCAGACTGCATATTGCGCTACGGTAGAGTCGGTAAAAGCCGCTTCGGATGTCTATGCGCCTTTATCGGGAAAGGTAGTGGCACTCAACCCGCTTCTGGCAGCTAATCCTGAATTGATCAATCAATCAGCCTATGAAAAAGGTTATTTTTTTTCCATGGAGTTGTCTGATCCGGCGGAGCAGTCCGGCTTAATGGATGCGGCTGCCTACCAGAAATATGTAGAAGGGCTGACTAAATGAATTATATTCCCCACACCCAGGATGATATTCAGCAAATGCTTTCGGCAATCGGAGCCAAAAGCATTGATGAGCTTTTTAAAGATATCCCTGCGTCTCTATCGCCGAAATCATTTAATTTGCCGGGACCAAAGTCAGAATTTGAGGTTACCCAGGTTTTAAGAGACCTATCGGCTAAAAATGCAATCGGCCTGGTGAATTTTGTGGGGGCCGGATTTTACGATCATTATATCCCGTCGGCAGTAGATGCTTTAAGCAGCCGGTCAGAGTTTTATACTGCTTATACGCCCTATCAACCGGAATGTTCGCAAGGATGGTTACAAGCGATCTATGAATACCAGAGTATCATTTGTCAATTGACCGGGTTAGATGTATCTAACGCTTCTTTGTATGACGGAGGGACAGCATTATTTGAAGCGATGATGATGGCTTTGCGCCATACCGGCCGCAATAAGATCGTTCTGGATAGCGGAATAAATTTGATTTACCGTACGATGCTCTATACTTATACCTCCAATCTTTCCATTGAATTTGTGGAGATTCCGGTGGTTCACGGACAAAGCAGCCGTTCGGAATTATCTAAATATTTGGATGACCGGACTGCCGCAGTAATTTTTCAGAATCCGAATTTTTTTGGGGCAGTCGATGATTACAGTGATATGGTGGATAAGGTGCATAAAACCGGGGCTTTAGCGATTGCTTCGGTTTATCCGGTTTCCTTAGGTTTGTTAAAAACTCCACAGGAAATGGGTTTTGATATTGCCACAGGAGAAAGCCAAAGCCGCTGGGTCTGCCGCTCAATTTCGGCGGGCCATATCTGGGATTTATCGCTGCCAAGAACCTGCTGCTCCGCCAGATGCCCGGCCGTATCGTCGGGGCCACGGTGGATAGCGAAGGTAAGCGCGGTTTTGTATTAACTTTACAGACTCGCGAACAGCATATCCGCCGAGAGAGAGCAACTTCCAATATCTGTTCTAATGAAGCGCTTTGTGCTTTAAGGGCAGCGATATTTATTTCGCTTTTAGGCAGGGAAGGCTTAAAAGAATTAGCCCAGCTTAATTATCAGAAGGCTGAGTTTGCTAAAAAGACGCTATCCCGGATTAAAGGTATAGAGGTAAAACGCAGTTCTCCGACTTTTAATGAATTTACGGTTTTGTTGCCCGGGAATGCCGATGCGGTAGCGCACCGGATGATTACTAAAGGCTTTGCCTGCGGTTTCCCGCTGGGCAGGTTTTATAAAGGCATGGATAATTATTTATTGGTCGCGGTTACTGAGAAAAGGACCCAAGATGAGATTTTGCGCTTAGCCGATACTTTAGAGGCAGTAATATGAAATTAATTTTTGAAAAACATAAACCCGGGCGGCGCGGGTTTACTTATGGTTTAAGCGATGTGCCGGAGTTTGCGCCTTTAGCCGCTAAATATTGCCGGTCGGCCGATGCGCCATTGCCTTGCCTAAGTGAATTAGATGTCGTGCGCCACTTTACCAATTTATCCCGGCTTAATTATTCCGTGGATACTAATTTTTATCCGCTGGGCTCCTGCACGATGAAGTATAATCCTAAGTTTACCGAACGCATCGCTGCTTTTGAAGGATTTTTACAGCTGCATCCTTTACTGCCGCAGCTTTCCGGCGGAGGGATGCTGTGCCAAGGGGCATTAGAAGTTTTATACGAATCGGAAAGGCTGCTTAAGGAGATTACCGGGATGCAGGCTTTTACTATGCAGCCTTTGGCCGGCGCTCACGGTGAATTGACCGGGGTGATGTTGATTGCGGCATACCACAAGGACCGCGGCCAGCAGCGCAAATATGTCATTGTGCCGGATTCATCACACGGTACTAATCCTGCCAGTGCGGCAATCGCCGGTTATGAAGTTAAAGTTATCCCCACCGATAGCGACGGTTATATGGATCTGGAGCAATACAAAAAGAATTTAAATAAGGATGTGGCGGCAGTGATGTTGACCTGTCCGGATACCTTGGGGCTCTTTAATCCGCAAATTAAAGAGATTGCGGACTTAGCGCATGCTGTTGGAGCGCTGATGTATTATGACGGGGCTAATCTTAACGCGATATTGGGAAAAGCCCGGCCTGGAGATATTGGTTTTGATGTCGTGCATATAAATTTGCATAAGACTTTTGCCACTCCGCACGGAGGGGGCGGCCCGGGAGCCGGCCCGGTCGGAGTAAGTCAAAGGCTGGTGGAATTCCTGCCGATCTCACGGGTAATCCGCCGGGCAGATGCCACTTTAGCATTGGATTATAATTATCCGAAATCTATCGGTTACATTGCCCCGTTTTACGGAAATTTCGGAGTGATTCTTAAGGCTTATGCTTATATGCTGGCTTTAGGCAAAGAAGGATTGATCCAGGTAGCCGAGATCGCCGTGCTTAATGCTAATTATTGCCAGGCCAGGCTTAAAAAATACTATGATCTGCCATTTAATAAAACCTGTATGCATGAATGCGTGTTCTCCGCCTCTGCCCAAGCTAAGAATGGCGTGCATGCTTTGGATATCGCTAAATATTTAATTGACCAGGGATACCATCCGCCGACGATTTATTTCCCGTTGATTGTTAAGGAAGCATTAATGATTGAGCCTACAGAAACGGAATCAAAAGAAACCCTGGATGCCTTTATTGATACTATGATTAAGATCGCCGGCCTGGCTAAAGATAACCCTGCGGAGGTTACTAATGCTCCGCAAAAAATGCCGATTAAACGCCTGGATGAAGTAAGGGCAGCGCGCCAGCCGGACCTGGCTTGGAAAAAATCCTGATAATTATATGAAATTATTCCGTCTCATTCGCTCCGGGGCCATGGATGCTTTGAGTAACATGGCGCTGGATGAAAAGATTTTCAAAACTTATTTATTGGACGGGGTAGGCATATTGCGGCTCTACCGCTGGAAAAGGCCATCTTTTACCTATGGTTTTTCACAGCAGCCTCAGGACCAGATTGATTTAGCTGCCTGCGCCGGGGACGCAGTGGGGGTAGCTAAAAGGATTACCGGGGGCGGAGTGCTCTTTCATGATGATGAAATAACTTATAGTTTTGTCTGCAGTAAAACCGATATCGCCGAGCCGCAGGGAGTTTTTGTGGATTACCGGAATATTTGCCGATTTTTGATCCGGTTTTATCAGTCTTTGGGGTTAGGCGCGGGTTTTGCTTTAGAGTCTTTGGATTTTAATGATAGATCCGGTGCGCATGAACTTTGCAGCGCTGCTTATGAAAAATACGATATTGTTATCGGCGGAAATAAAATCGGCGGGAATGCCCAGAAAAGAAACCGCCAGGCGATCTTTCAGCACGGGGCAATTCCCTGCAGCATTAATTGGGATTTTGCGCGTAAGTATCTTAAAAATTTCCCGGGTTATTTACCGGCTTATGTTACCACTTTGGGGGATGAATTGAGGGACCTTCCGGATAAAGATATTTTGGAGCAAAAACTGATTGATGCTTTTAGCCAAACTTTTGAGATTAAGTTTAACGAAACAGAGGAATTTTCCTATGAAGCCAGTTTGGCTGGATAAAAAAATCAACCTGCAAAGTTGCGCTGAGACTAAACAACTATTGCGGAATTTGCGGCTAAATACGGTCTGTGAGCAGGCGGCCTGCCCTAATATCGGGGAGTGTTTTCCGGCTAAGGTAGCCACTTTTATGATTCTGGGTAATCATTGCACGCGCTTTTGCAGTTTTTGCAATGTCACTAAAGCTGCGCCGATGCCTGTGGATATGGATGAGCCGGCAAGGGTGGCGCAGGGGGCCAGGCAGCTGGGCTTAAAACATGTTGTAATCACCAGTGTGACCCGGGATGATTTAAGCGACGGGGGCGCAGGTATTTTTGCACAGACGGTAAAGAGGATCAAACAGCAGCTGCCGGAAGCGACGATTGAAACTTTAATTCCGGATTTTAAATTTTCCCTGGAATCTTTAAATACCGTGGCCGCAAGCTGCCCGCAAATCATTGCGCATAACTTAGAAACCGTTCCCTCGCTTTATAAAACGGTGCGTCGAGGGGCCGACTATTTGCGTTCACTGAATGTGCTGAGTAAGCTTAAAGAGTTTGCTCCGCAGATAAAGACAAAATCCGGATTAATACTGGGGTTAGGTGAAAAGCAGGAGGAGGTCCTGGCAGTAATGCAGGATCTGCGTTCTGTTGGATGCGATTTGTTGAGTATCGGCCAGTACCTGGCACCGACTAAAAAACATTATCCGGTTAAAGATTACCTTCGGCCGGAGATATTCCAAGATTATAAACAGAAGGCGCTGGGATTAGGATTCCTGCATGTGGAAAGTGCACCTTATGTGCGTAGTTCATATTTAGCCGATAAATATCTATCTTAAAGGAGTAATATGGGTAAAGTCAGTTTGGATGTTCGGTTATTGGAGATGAGCCAGAATGCGATTACGCTGATTTATGCGGCCTGCCGGCAATGTTATTCCGATGGATTTTCCGGCGATATTTTTGCGGAGAATGACGCTGACCTTAAAAAGCAGGAGGAGTTTGTCAAAAAGATCGTCGCCAGCGGCCATATGAGCCCGCTTGAGCATGTGAAATTCAGTTTTGCCATCCAGGGGGTATCGCGTGCGCTTACCCATCAATTAGTGCGCCACCGCCTGGCTTCTTATTCCCAGCAAAGCCAGCGTTATGTTAAAGAGAAAGATTTTGATTATATTATTCCGCCCTCTATCGAGAATAATCCTGAAGCCAAAGATGAGTTCGGGAAATTGATGTTGCTTATCCAACACAGCTATACCCGGCTGCTGAAATTGATCAGCCAGGATAACCTTAGCGCAGATAACGCCAATCAGGATGCGCGGTTTGTCCTGCCGCAGGCGGCGGAGACTAAAATTGTCGTTACCATGAATTGCCGTGAGCTGCTGCATTTTTTCGGGCACCGCTGCTGCGCGCGCGCCCAATGGGAGATCCGCCAGTTGGCAGAGAGGATGCTTGAGATCTGCCGGAAAGAACTGCCGGCGGTATTCTCCGGATCCGGAGCCAAATGCGTGTCGTTGGGATATTGCCCTGAAGGAGAGAAATTCTGCTGCGGGAGGTACCCGTCGAAGCCGTAATCGAACTGATCAGAAATGAAGAGCAATAATTTTATTCAACGCTGGCTGGTGGGAGCGTTAACTTTTTTAAAAGATTCCATCTTTGCTCAGGAGCTGGCTTCAAAAAATGGGTTTCTGCAGTCATTGGACCCCCGGATTAAAATTATCAGTTTTTTATTGCTTATTCTTTACGGGTTATTTACCAGAAGCATCCTGTCTTTGGCCCTGCTTTATTTATTCTGCCTCATATTGGTTTTATTCTCCGGGTTCGGTTTAGGTTATTTTTTAAAACGCACCTGGGTATTTATTCCTTTATTTTCTTTATTCATCGCTTTACCCGCATTTTTCGGGCCGGGGGAAGTTTTATTGAGCGGGAATTTTTTGGGCATTAAATTAACGGTAAGCCGCCAGGGATTTTTTGCGGCGGTAATTTTTGTTGCGCGGGTAGTTAATTGCGTATCCTGGGTGGTCCTTTTAAATCTGACGACTAAACATTTTCTTTTGCTTAAGAGCCTCAGGGTTTTTAAAGTTCCGCAGATTTTTGTGATGCTTCTGGGGGTTTGTTTACGTTATATTTATCTTTTTGTCGGGATAATCCAGGACACTTATCTGGCAATTACCAGCCGCCTGGGTTGCGGAGTGCGTTACCAGAAAGGCCAGGAGCTGGTTGCCTGGAATATTGCTGCTTTATGGCAGCGTTCGGCTAAACTCAACGCCCAGGTGTATAATGCGATGCTGGCCCGTGGGTATCAGGGTGAAAGTTTATCCTGGGATGATTATCAGGTCAGGGCGCGGGATTATCTGTGGCTATCGGCAGTAATTACAATTATATGGATAATCAGATTTTTGAATTAGCGGGTATTTATTTTTCTTATCTGGGAAGATTTCCGGCATTGTCGGCAATCGATATCCGGATCAGCCGCGGGCAGCGGATCAGTATTATTGGCGCCAATGGCTCGGGGAAATCTACTTTTTTACAGCTTTTAGACGGTTTGATTTTTGCCGATCAGGGTAAAATAAAATTCTGCGGCCAGCTTTTAAACGAAAAAAACCTGAATCACCCTCAATTTTCCCGGGAATTCCGCCGCCGGGTAGGGTTTCTTTTTCAGAATTCCGATGTGCAGTTGTTCTGTCCGACGGTTAAGGATGATATAGTTTTCGGGCCGCTCAACCTGGGTTTTGCCAAAACCCAGATCCAAAAACGCCTGGATGAGTTGGTGGAAGTTTTAGGGCTTAAGGAGCTTTTAGAGCGGCCGGCATATCAATTAAGTATCGGAGAGAAACGCAAAGTAGCGATTGCCTCGGTGCTGATCAGCGATCCGGAGGTGCTTATTTTAGACGAACCGACTGCCGGCTTAGATCCGATGACTACCCGGATTATCATGGATCTGCTTACCCGAAAACAGGAGAATGGCAGGACGGTGATTACCGCCACGCATGATTTACATATCGTTGAGGAGATCTCAGAGCTGGTTTATGTTTTTGGCCGGGATAAATCGATCGTTAAGTCAGGCTTAGCCACAGAGATCTTAGCTGACTCGGAGCTGCTTAAGGCCAATAACCTGCTGCATATCCACAGCCACCGGCATGAAGATAAAGTGCATGCGCATGCGCATTTGCATTCTGAGCACCATCTCCATCAGGGATAAAAGCGGGTAATTCTTTCCCCGGGGTGAGGCGGGGTAAAAAAATCTTGTAATCTTATACCAATAAGGTAGTATGATTTATGCTTCGGCCTTAAAGATCAAGCCGCTGCGGAGACCGTAAATGAAAACAACTTTACTTATTCCTACACTCAATGAAATCAACGGGTTAAGAGAGGTTATGCCTAAGATTAAAAGAGAGTGGGTTGACCAAATTTTAGTGGTGGATGGCGGCTCTATTGATGGCAGCTTAGAGTACCTGCGGCAGAATAATTATCAGCTGATCGTCCAAAAAGCACCCGGTTTACGCCATGCTTATATCGAAGCCTGGGAACATATTCAGGGGGATGTGGTTATTACTTTCAGCCCGGATGGCAACTCTGTGCCGGAGCTGATCCCGGCGTTAATTAAAAAGATGCAGGAGGGTTTTGATATGGTGATTGTTTCCCGATATGCCGCCGGTGCGCACAGTTATGATGATGACCGGGTTACGGCTTTCGGCAACTGGATGTTTACCCGCCTGATCAATTTTATCTACCGGGTGAAATATACCGACGCGATGGTCATGTTCAGGGCCTGGAAAAAAGAGGTTTTTAAAGAGCTGGATCTGGATAAGGAAGCAAGTTATGTTGTTGAAGAAAAGATTTTTTTTACCAAGGTCGGAGTGGAGCCTTTATTGTCGATAAGGGCGGCTAAGAAAAAATTAAAGTGTGCCGATATCCCGGGTGATGAACCGCCCAGAGTAGCCGGCAGCAGGAGAAAATTGCAGGTGTTGCGCTGGGGGGCAGCTTATCTGGCTGAAGTGATCAGAGAAACTGTTTTTTGGCGTAATTAATTATTCAAAGCGGATAAAAAGGATGCGGTTATGCCATACCAAGATTTAAAAGATAAAGCCAAAGCGATCCGGAATTTGATCCTGGATATGTGCGTGGGGGCCGGTACCGGGCATGTCAGCTCGTCATTTTCCTGCGTGGAGATATTGGTTGCGCTTTATTACGGTAAGATCCTGCGTTATGACTTAGGCCGGCCGCAATGGCCGGATCGTGACCGGTTTATCTTAAGCAAAGGGCAGGCCAGCCCGCTGTTATATGCGGTATTAGCTGATTTGGGGTTTTTTGAAAAAAAAGCGCTGGCAAAATTCTGTGGGAAGACCTGAAATTCAGGCATTTGTCGGGAG
>CAZEBD010000021.1:14522-15050 GCA_964510625.1 uncultured Planctomycetales bacterium | reverse complement strand
GATGGCGGCTATACTTTTACCCAGGCCGCAAGCGGAGAGCATGAATTATCCGCAAGCTTAGACTCTATACCGGTTTATTATCTGCCTTTGGTCCCCCTAAAAAAGAAATTCCCCCTGCAAGAGGGGGAATCTTCGGTTTGGAACATTCCTCTGCGTAAAATACAGAAATAGGAGGAGGGGGTGGCTACCGGGTGTAGATCGTCTTCAGGACCCCGGCGGTATTGTCTCCTTGGGCAAGAAGGTCAACTTTACTCTCCTCCTTTTCTATAATATCTTCTCCTACCGTGGCAGCGGAATTATTTCTGAGCACATCATTCTTTTGGTAATCCTGTATCACTGTTTCCGGTATCCGCGCCGGGGCATTGACTCCCGGAATCGAAGGTATGGTCAGCGACATACTAATGGTTACGCTATCCCCTGCCCAGGCAGCCTGGCTTACCGAAATGACTAATAAAGCTGTTAAAAGCCCGATTGAAACCTTTTTCTTGCCCATTTTGCACCCCCTTGCCCGTTTCTCAATAAAAAACC
>CAZEBD010000021.1:13948-14512 GCA_964510625.1 uncultured Planctomycetales bacterium | reverse complement strand
CCGGTTTTTCAAGCGCCGGGGCCATAAAAAACCCTAAAAGGATATTTTAGGGTTCTCATCCTTTGGCAGTGCAGCCCTCCGAATCCTCGGAGCTGTCACTTTGCGTCCCAGCATTACTGCTAGTTAGCCTTTTTCAAAGCTGTTCCTGATTGTCGATAAAGCTTAACATATCCATTAAGATATTTCAATAGCCGGCTAAAAATAGTTTTTCCCGCATAATTCATCATAATTAAGCTAAATTAATATTACATAACTTATTGCGATAGTTGAAATTTAGTGTCAAATTTAATATTTTTCTGCTTGACAAGGCCGTGTTTAGCAGTAAAATATCAATATCTTACCAAATCCCATACAATTAAGGAGGCCACATGGATCTTTTACGTACTAAACGCATTCTTTTCATCCTTTTTGCCGTTATTTTTGCCTTTAAACTTAATGCTTATGCAATTGATCCGCAGCAGACTGCCGGCGGTTTAGAAAAGCTTCAGGCAGACCAGGATTTGAGCAAAAAGCTTGAAAAGCGGGTTACCGAAAAGAAAGAAAAGCCCGAGATCGAAGAAAAGG
>CAZEBD010000021.1:8419-13916 GCA_964510625.1 uncultured Planctomycetales bacterium | reverse complement strand
CGAAGGCAGTATCTTATTGACCCAGGATGAGCTGAATAAGATCATCACTCCATACCAAAACAAGAAGCTTGCTATTAGCCAGATGCAGAAAGTGGCTGACCTAATCACCGATGCTTACCGGGTTAAGGGTTACCCGACCTCCCGTGCTTATATCCCCCCGCAGACGATCGGGAAAGACGGGGTATTGCTGATCCGGATCGTAGAAGGCAGGGTAGGTGAAATCAGCGTAAAAGGCAATAAATTTTTTAAATCCCGGATCTATAAAAAAAAATTAAAACTCAAACAGAACGATCCGTTTAACTATTCTTCCCTTCAGAGGTCTCTGACCTTAATCAACGAACGCCCGGATAGATTCGCCAAAGTCATCCTGGTTCCGGGAAAAACTCCCGGTTCCACGGATATTATCATTGATGCTAAGGACTATCTGCCGATACATGTAGGTTATGCCCATGATAACTTCGGTTCCCGCTATGTCGGCCGTGACCGGGATTCCGTGACCTTTGAGCATAATAATCTGTTAGGCTTTGATGATCAGTTATATTTCCAGTTTATGCGTTCGGAGGATTCCTTAAGCACCTTGAAAAGCGGCCGCTATATTTTTCCGCTTAATGATACCCTGAACCTGGGGGTTAATGCTTCCTATGCCAAGACAAAATTAGGCAGGGAGTTTGCGGTATTAGACTCAACCGGTAAATCTACGATTATCGGAGCCTTCCTAAACCAAACCCTGCTTTCTACGGAGTATTTAGATATCCGTTTGAATTTAGGGTTTGACTATAAAAAGATCCGTAACTACCTGTCTGGGACTGAATCTAGCCGTGATGATGCCCGGGTAGTGAAGTTCGGATTTGATTTAGATAATATTGATAATTTCGGCAGGACACTGTTTACTGCAGAGTTGGATATGGGTATCCCTAATATTCTGGGAGGCTTGGAGGCCAAGGACCCGCGGTCAACCCGGGTGGGCTCAGGCGGTAAATTTACCAAAGGGGTGTTTAACCTTTACCGTTCACAGAACATGCCTTTTTCATCAAATTTACTTTTTAAGAACTCCGCACAATTCACGAATAATACTTTGACAGCTGCTGAAGAGTTCCAGCTGGGCGGCCCTTACAGTGTAAGAGGTTATGCGCCGGGAGAAACTGCGGGCGACCGCGGCCTTTACTCCGCAGTTGAGTGGTCATTCCCATATTATTTCATTCCTAAAAAGGCCAGGATACCTCTGACTAAAGAAACTTGGTATGATACTACACGTTTAGTCCTTTTCTACGATTGGGGAACTACGCGCAGTAATTCCAAAGAAGAAACGATTAAAACCAGGACATTAAACAGCGCCGGTGTCGGTTTTAGATTTAGTTTAACTAACCGGCTATCAGCTAAACTTGAGCTGGCTTGGCCTATCGGAGGACCCCGGTCTTCAGATACCGCTCGTCAGCACCTCCAGCCTTGGATTGAATTTACGGCAAAGATCTAAAAAAAGCCGTTTGAAACTTGACTTTTGCTAAAAATAAGGTATACTTATAAAGATAGTTTTAAAAAGACCTTATAAAGTACTGCAAATGATTAAGTTAAATCCCTCCTTTAAAAAATAATGAAGTACTTACGGATAGATAACTATATTTTTTTAAAAAATTTTGAAAGCGTTTTCAAACAAGGGGAGGCACAATGCGTAAACCACCGAAAATAATTTCCATCCTGGTTTTAGTTTCATTTTTAACTTATCCTGTAAGTTTGCATGCGGAACTTCCTCAAGGCGGGGTAGTCGTGTCCGGGAGTGCGAATATGGATTATTCTCAGCCAGGAACGTTGAATATTAACGTTGGGGCTAATCAGAATATTGCTAATTGGCAGAGTTATTCGGTGGGCTCAGGTAATGCGGTAAATTATAACCGTGATTCTGCGTTTACTTTTCTTAACCGCGTAGTCGGTTCCGATCCATCCCAGATTTTCGGTTCAATTAATGCTGCAAACGGAAAGATATTCTTAATCAACCAGAGCGGGATATTGTTTGCTCCGGGTTCATCGGTCAACGCCGCAGGGCTTACTGCCTCTACTTTAGATATCCGCGATGCGGATTTCTTAGCCGGCCGCTACACTTTCTTTGGTAAGGGTGGCGCGGTAGTCAGCCAGGGGTATATTTCAGCTCCGGGTGGTTATGTCGCTTTATTAGGTTCAACCGTGGAAAATGCCGGAGTAATCGAGGCAAATTTAGGCAAGGTCATCCTGGCAAGCGGCGAGCGGATTACTTTAGGGCTTGATGCTGCTGATTTAATCTCCGTAGTCATTGATGAAGCCACCAGCCAGAATTTAACGAATAAGGATGCTGCAGTACATAATATAGGTAAGATAAAGGCCGATGGCGGTAAAGTCGTCTTGACTGCTAAAACTTTAGATGGGGTATTTAAGCAGGCGGCCAATAACTCAGGGGTGATTGAAGCTAAGAGTTTAGTCAGCAAAAAGGGTGAGGTTTACCTACTTGGCAATATGGAGAATGATACGGTTGCCAATACCGGTAAGATTGATGTCAGCGCAAGCGCGGCCGGAGTAGATGGCGGGTTTGTGGAATTAAGCGCTCATGAGGTAGACTTTGTAAGCGGGATTATTGATAATCGTTCGGCATCAGGCAAAACCGGTTCAGTAGTGATTGACCCGTGGGATTTCACTATTGATAACGCCACTGCCAGTTATTTGGAAAACAGTACTTTTGGAAATTATACGATTGAGGCTTTGAATAATGTCAATTTCTCTATTAGCGATAACCTGCTCAATCTTTATAATTATGGCTCGGGCGAATATTTTAAAGTTTTAGCCGGACGGGATATTAATTTTAATAATGATTCTATAACTACTCAAGGCGCCGATATTATTTTGAATGCAGATAAAGATTTCTGGTATAAATCGGGACCAACTTATCCTAAACAATGGGTAAATACTGCAGATGGGGATGGAAGCATTAACTTGGGCAGTGGCACCTTAAGATCCAACGGCGGAGCGATTGAATTAAAAGCAGGTAAGGATATTAATTTAGGCAGCGGTTCAATCAGGAGCTCAGGCGGCAAGGTTACTTTGGTTGCCGATGCGAGTTTTTCTTATGATGCCCAGCCAGCCACAGATGATGGGTATTCGGTATGGCATAATGGGTATTGGGTACCTGGTCATTACGAGGGATTATGGATTTGGCGCCACTGGGTTGACGGTTATTTTGTGCCCGGATACTGGGAGGTAGTTTCTTTGCCGGTTTTGGGTGCTGCAGGTAAAACCAATACTTCTGACGGTTTCGGAGATATTAATCTAGGCAATGGCAGCGGCATTATTACTAACGGCGGAGCAGCGGATTTAAGCGCGGTTAATATTTATGCCACAGAAGATATTCTTACCTCAGGCGGATTGATCAATCTGAAGGCAACCAAGGATATTGAAGTTAAGGGTGACCTAAATGCCGGCGCCGGCCAGGCTATTTTAAACGCCGGAGATGATATTTTTCTTAAAAATTACGCTGATATTATTGCCGGGACTGCTGATTTGACTGCCGGCGATGAGTTAAGGTTAGATGATTATGCTCAAGTGACCGTAGGGGATCCTTTAAAGATTACCGTCGGCGGGAATATGACCATCGATGATCATGCTGTAATTGAAGTTAATGACCGCCTCCTGGCTTCTGTTGGCGGCAACTTCACGATGAATGATTACGGTGCGATTAAAGCGGGTTCAGCCGATATCTACGCTTTTGACACCTTTATGAATCACGATTCAGATATCGATGTCAGGGGTATCTTTAATATTAACGCCCACGATATGATTATGCGTAATTCCGCGGATCTGGATGCTAATATCGTCAATATTATCGCCAGCCGTGATTTTTTAATGTATGATTCCAGCGATATCGGGGATGACCGGGAAACATTCAGCACTTACATTAATGTTGGCAGGGATGCCAAGGTTTCTAACAGCAGTATCTATTCAGATTTTGCGACGATTATTGCCGGAGATGATATCCACTTAGGCAAAATATTCTCTAAATATATGATTTCTCTTGATGCCGGGGACGACATCCTTGACGATAACGGCTCCGATATTAATTTAACTACCGATGATCTTTTTATGGTCGCCGGCGAGACGATTGGAGAGCCTAACGCCAGCATTGAAACTAATGTTAATGATATCTGGGCGACGGCTAATAATGGGGATGTTTGGTTAATTGAACAGAATGGAGTTAATTTACAGGATATTCAAGCTTTAGGCAGCACGGTTAATATCGTAACCGGTGGGGACACCAATTCCTATAATGTGTATGCCAGCGGTTCCGGTTTATGGGATCCGGCCATCGTTAATTTAACCGTAAACCATGGCGAGTTGAATGTACTGGGTAACGGCATAATGGCCAGCCACAGCGGAGAGGGTGCGGCTTTGGTCAACCTGACTGCTGACGGTGATATTAATGCCGGTGCGCGCATTTTAACTTATACCGGTTCCGGTAGATTTTCTTTATCCAAGATCGACCTTAATTCCCGCTGGGATGATATTAATATCTATAACGGCAACGGGAATCCGGTCCAAGCTTTAGTTTATGGCTACGGCCATGCCGAAGTCAAGGCGCAGGCCCATGATGATATCAATATCTGTAACGGCTCTACTGTTGCGGCTTCAGCCGGCAGCGGCCCCGACACAGCTTTAGTCAATATGCATGCCGGAGATGATATTAATATTAAAAACAGTTTTGTCCGAGCGGAGATGACTGATGACGGACACGCCGAAGTTAATCTCAATGCCCGTGATGATGTGAATATTATTAATAGCCATATAACCGCTTACTCGGGTTCAAGCCCGCTGACATCATTAATAGATATTCATGCCTGGGATGATATTAATCTCTGGGGCAGCACAGTTGATGCGATTGTGGGCGGTTACGGCCATGCCGAAGTTAAACTGATGGCCTGGGATGATGTTAATGTTGGTTCTAGTTCAATTTATGCCCGGTCAGGCGGAGGCTTGAATACTGCTTTGGTAGATATTGATGCCTGGGATGATATTAATATTTTCCACGGCAGCGATATCGAAGCTTTGATGTTCGGTGAGGGCCATGCCGAAGTTAACCTGAGGGCCTGGGATGATGTAAATATCGATAACAGCTCAGTTATCGCCCAGACGGGTTTTGGCTTTAGAACAGCTTTAGTCCAAATTCATGCTAACGATGATATCAATATTAAAAATAAAAGCACAGTGCAGGCCTTAGTTAATAACAGCGGTAATGCTACCGTAAATCTGTATGCTGGGGATAATATTTTAGTTTCCCGCTCCACGGTAAAATCAGAAGTAGAAGATTGGGGTAAAGCTACTAATAATCTGTATGCTCGGGATATAATTATCACTAAGAGCGCAGAAGTTAAGGCTAAATCCATCTTTGGTGATGCCAAAAATTATCTGTTTGCCGGCGAGGATATTACATTAAATCGCGGTACAGTTAAGGCGGAAACCTTCTTCGGAAAAGCCGAAAACA
>CAZEBD010000021.1:0-8409 GCA_964510625.1 uncultured Planctomycetales bacterium | reverse complement strand
GCCGGTGACGATATCAATCTAACCTTTAGCAAAGTCTTGTCTAAAGCAATCTTCGGTATGGCTAAAGTAGCACTGGATGCCAGAGACGATATCAAATTATTTTTTAGTAACCTTACTGCTAAAGTATCGGTTATGGGACATGCTGAGGCAACCTTAGATGCCGGCAGTAGATGGAACCATCGCGGTGACATTACTTTAATTGGTAGCGATATTTTAGCTAAGGTCGGTCAGGGTTTAACATCAGCGTTGGTAGTTTTAGATGCCACCGGGATGATTAACCTGACTTTCAGTACTGTAGAGGCGATCAATAACAACTTTGGCCGTTCAAGCGTGTATTTTAACGCCGGTAAAGACATTAATTTATTTGCCAGCAAAGTTACTGCCCGTACCGGTTTTGGTAATGCAGTAGTAGACCTGGATGCCCGGGATGATATTAACGTAACTTTCAGCAAGATCCTGGCTAAGGCCATCTATGGCACTGCTAAGGTAGTGTTAGACGCTAAAGACGACATTAGTTTATTCTTTAGCAATCTTACTGCCAAGGTGAAGGGTAATTTTGGACGCGCTGAAGTAGTTTTAGAGGCCGGCAGCAAGCACAATCATCACGGTGATATTACAATATCCAATTCTGAGGTGACGGCTAAAGTAAAAGGAGTGGGCCATGCTGAAGTGAATTTAGAAGCCACTGATGATATCGATATTAAACATTCGAGTAAAATATTGGCCAAGACCGGTTTTGGCGGTGGTATTGTGACCGATATTTCTACTGCTTTGATCACGCTTCTGGCTGGCGATGACATAAACTTAAGCCCCTCGAGCAAAATTAAAGCTATCAGCCATAATTGGACTCCGGCCGCCGTATTGGCTTTAGCCGGTGATGATATTAATGCATATGGTAAGATATCCGCGATTAGCGACTATGGCCTGGCGGGAGTTGGTTTATTAGCGCTGGATAATATTTACGCGGGTAACGTTTTGGCCCGGGGTAATTCTTTCCCGGATGCCATTGGCATATTGGAAAACTTGGTTAGCCACTTTTGGAATCCGGTTAGAATTGAGAGGCAGTTTGATTATTCCAGCGGTATCCTCCTGGGTTCTTTAGGCGGAGATATCACTTTAGGCCTCCTGCGTGCAGATGCAGTTATCGCTGCGGCGCTTGGCGGTTCTATCTATGATGCCACCAATATCGCAGAAGCAGTAATCGGCGATGTCCACGCCCAATACCTGGGGATGTTAGCCCGGTATGATATCGGTACGGCTTTAAATCCGATCAGGACTTTTGTGGATATTGTGAGTGCCTATTCCTGGGATATCGGGGACATCTATATTAATAATCTCGCCTCCAGGCCTTTACAGCTTGGTTTGTACCTGCCGATATTCGGAATATCCATGGGTGACCGGGAAGTGTTTGATACTTTGGAAGGCCCAGTCCTTAGAGGGCTTCTTGCTTTGCCTGAGTTCGTGCAAATCGGCGCGGTTGGCGCATCGGTGGCCGCTAATAATGGTATTATCCATGTAACCTCTATCGGGGATATGGTGGTTAATTCCGTCATCAGCCCTCGCGGCGGAGTGTTCCTGGAGACGACTAACGGTTCGATTTACGCCGGACGCGGTTGGTGCCCGGTGGTATCGCAAGATGATTTAGATAATGCTTTTGGTTCAGGTGAATCTTTCTTAATGAGCTTAGCTCAGGGTGTTTTAATGGATATGAGCGGTACAGCATGGAATACGGTGGCTGGGGTAGATTATTTTACGCCGCTTATGGGCGTTCTGCAGCCGTATACTTACGCTAATGACTTACCATTAGGCCCTAATGTCATTGCTGGAGGATATTCATATTTTTCAGCTCCCAACGGTTCGATTGGGGTGGGTGCTCTGAATAACCCTGCGGTTGGATTATTTGATAATCCACTGATGGTGGATATCCAGGTTTTAACTGAGAATCTGGCGGGCAATAATTCTGCTCTGCCGGATGGCATTGCTGCAGCAGCCGGTTTGACCTTAAAGATCGGCGGCGGCCAGGGGCTCTATAATGATGGTTTTAATGGTGATTTGCCGGTGAGTGGCGTGATTGGCGGGTTAGTTCGGCCGGGTGTAACTATGAACGGAGTGTTTCCTTCTCCGGCGCTGGATTTTACTGATCCATCCATCACAACCGGATATGTGTTCTATGGCGATACCAGTACTGCTTATGGAGATGATTGCCCGGGATGCAGCGTTACTTTGGATGGTTCCTCGGTGAGGGATCTTGGTTTGGAGCAGATATATCCTAATATACCGCAAGGCAACCTGATTAATCAATTGGCGATTGATCCGCGGATCCGCAACATTTATCATCCCAGCTTCCGCACGGTTTCTATTGACCGTCAGACTCCGACCGGGACATATTTTTACCATCCTTTGATGCTTTCAGATTCCTCAGCTTTTGACGGGATCGCCTTGAGCGCGGCGGCTTACGATTTTATCGATGGAAATCTGGGATTAAAGGGCAACCTTACTTTTTCACCTTTTTATCAGGCTGATAACGGAAAGAAAAAAGGGAAAGGTAAGAGCTAAGGTCTTTTTTAAGCTAAAGTTCAGGATTTAAAGAAGGGGCAGATTGAAAAATCTGCCCCTTTTTTTATGGAATTGTCCGCAAATACGCAGTATAATATAGTTGAACAAATTGCTAAAGCAGGTTAATTTAAAGGAGAAACAAATGAAAAAAATTATCAGTATTATCCTTTTGTTAATGGTGGCAGTCTTAATCCTGAAATTGAAATCTCCTAAACAAGAAGATTACCTGGTGAAGATTAATAATTATACGATCAGCTTGCAGGAGTTTACGGCGGAATTTCTGGCCTCTCCCTATGCCAGAAACAACACCCCGGAGTCTAAAAGGGAATTTTTAGATACTTTGATCTGGCGTAAACTTATATTGCAGGAAGCACAGGCCAAGGGGTTGGATAAAGACAAGGAGTTTCTTAAATCTATCGAGCGTTTTTGGGAGCAGTCTTTGCTTAAGCGGGCCATGGATAATAAGACTCAGGAGATTACCGGCTCGGTTTTTATTCCGGATAGCGCGATTGAGGCAGCCTATAATAAGTTAAAAGATGAAGGAAAAGCGGATAAGCCGTATGATCAGATGTATAAGCAGATAAAGTGGTCGCTTACTCAATACGAAGAATCTCAGGCGATCAGAAGTTGGTTACGTCAGATCCGCCAAAAAGCGCGGATTACAATCAATCCGGCGCATATCGTAAAAAAAGATGGGCATGATGTCCCATCTGCACAAGTGGCTGAGAATATGAAAGATTTAGTAGCCAGCATTGATGTAAAAAATGCTCCTGCTGCGGCTAAGAAATAAGGGGGAAAATATGGAAAACGTTCAGAGGTCTTATAAACGTAAGAATTATTTTATCGACAAGGATTTCCAATCAAGATTTATTGTCAGATTTTGTTTGTTGGTGGCCTTAGCCGGCCTGCTGACTACGGCCATATTATATTTCGTGGGTAAGCAATCAACCACCGTGGCCATCGCTGATTCCCGGGTAATGGTGCGGACAACCGCGGATTTTCTGCTGCCGGTATTGATCCAGACGGTTTTGGTAGTAGTAGTGTTTGCTTCTATCGCGACAATTATGGTTACGTTATTGTTTTCCCATAAAATCGCCGGGCCGCTA
Source organism: uncultured Planctomycetales bacterium (assembly GCA_964510625.1). Lineage (GTDB taxonomy): Bacteria > Omnitrophota > Gorgyraeia > Gygaellales > Profunditerraquicolaceae > UBA6249. Next base: position 4,747 of record CAZEBD010000021.1, on the reverse strand, counting down.
TACCGTTTCAGAAAAGCCATCGAGAGCATTAAAACCGGCGATTTGTCTGCCAATTTTTGTTTGCGTAATTACGACCAGCTAAAAGGCCTATCTGAAGAGCTTAATGCGATGATCAACAACACTAGAGAGAAAATTAATTTGATTAAAGCGGATCTGACTAAATTGAAAAGCAAAAAAGGCAATGTCTCTGAAGAGGATATAGAAGAATTAGATAAAAAAATTAATTATTTCAAAACGTAAAACTCTCTGCATGCGCATTCTAAAGATAGCTTTGTTTGCCTCCTGCCTTTCCTTGGTATTTTCTTTGGCTAATGCCGCAAATGACGGTTTCGGCCCGGCCAGAGAAATGCAGAGTAAGCACTTTGAAATTTTCTATTCCCCGCAGCTTACCCCGGATTCACTCTTGGCTTCATTGGATATCGGTTTGTCGGATTTAGTATATTCCGAGGCTTCCCGAAAAAGCGGCCAAACTTATAATGACCTGGGTATGGCGTTAGACACCTTGTATAGCATTGTCATGCGGGCTTTGGATATGAATCTTTATAGTTTGCAGGGTAAGCTGAAAGTTTGCAGCGATCGTAACCATCTTAACCGGGTTTATGAGAATATTTTTGGGCGCCCGCTTAAGTCCAGCGCATTTTATATTCATGAATATAACACCATTTATATCAGTGGCGATGATTTTACCAAAGCTGTCCTGGGCCACGAAATAGCGCATATGCTTGTTGCGCATTATTTTGTGGTCCAACCTCCAAAAAGAACAGCAGAAATCCTTTCCGGTTATGTTGAATATCAGCTGCGTAAATCCGGCCGGTAGCAAAACTTGCTTTACAGCGTCAATAAAATCTGTTATTATTAATTTTTATATAATGTAAATTACGGGCCATTAGCTCAGCTGGTAGAGCAGGACACTCTTAATGTCAAGGTCGTTGGTTCGACTCCAACATGGCTCATTTTTTATTTTTAAATTTACATTAACCCATTAAAATGCTGGATATCCGCTATATTCGCGAAAATCAGGGTTTAGTCAGGCAGGGGATCAAGAACCGCGCTTTAAATGTAGATATTGACGGTTTGCTTCAGGCCGACGATCTACGCCGTAAGGCTTTGGCTGAGTATGAAGAGTTGGCGGCTTTGCGCAATAAAGCCAACGATGAAATAAGCATCCTTTTGAAAGAGAAAAAAGACGCTAAAGCCAAGATCGCTTCCATGAAAGAGATCTCCCGGCGTATCGGAGAGCTGGAGGCACAACTTAAAGAGCAGGAAACAGAATTAAATAAACTGCTTTTAAACGTCCCTAATCTACCGCATGATAGCCTTCCGGTTGGTGATGCCTCGGCTAATAAGATCGTGCGCAGCTGGGGAAACCCCCGAGCATTTGATTTTAAACCCTTAAGCCACATCGAGATCTGTCAGAATCTGGATATTGTAGATTTTAACCGGGCCACCAAGATCACCGGATCGAATTTTATACTTTTTAAAGGCTGGGGGGCGAAGTTAGAGCGGGCACTGATAAATTTTATGCTGGATCTGCATACTGCTAAGCATGGTTATACCGAGATTTTTCCGCCTTTTCTGGTCAACCGTGCCTCGATGCTGGGGACCGGGCAGCTGCCTAAGATGGAAGAGGATATGTATAAATTAAAGGATGACGATCTTTATCTTATCCCCACCGCCGAGGTACCGGTAACCAATATCCATCGTGACGAGATCCTGGATGAGGATAAACTGCCGGTTTGCTATACCGCTTATACTGCCTGTTTCAGGAGGGAGGCAGGTTCTTATGGTAAAGATACCAAAGGATTGATCCGCGTGCATGAATTTGATAAGGTGGAGATGGTTAAATTTGTTAAGCCTGAAAATTCTTTTGAAGAATTGGAAAAGCTGGTGGCCAATGCTGAAGAGGTGCTGCAGCTTTTGGAATTGCCTTACCGGGTAGTGATGCTGGCGACGCAGGATTTAAGTTTTTCTGCCAGTAAATGTTATGATCTGGAAGCGCATGTTGCCGGCTCGGATAAGTGGCTGGAGGTTTCCAGCTGTAGTAATTTTGAAGGGTTTCAGGCGCGCCGGGCCAATATCAGATTTCGCCGCAAGGAAGGCAAGAAAATAGAATTTGTGCATACTTTAAACGGTTCCGGCGTGGCTTTGGCCCGCACGGTAGTAGCGATATTGGAAAATTACCAACAGGGGGATGGTTCGGTGTCGATCCCCAAAGTACTCCAACCATATTTAAATGGCCAAAAAAGAATTTCCTGAAAAACAACCGCCCAAGACTAAAGATAAATCCGTCCAAAATGAATCGCTCGGATCCGGTGGGCTTTCCGGAGATTTTTCCAGCAAGATCTCCGGGCTATCCAGTAAGCTATTTGGGTTAGTCAAGCTTGTACTGGCAATTATTATTCTGCCCCTGGTTTATTCTTCGACAATCGCTTTTATTAACGAGTTTAGCCAAATCGATCGGGCCTTACAGCAGATTTTTTATAACGGAATTATCAGTTTTCTGGCCATCTATCTGTTTATTTTGGAACCGGCGGCAATCTATACCCGGGGGCATAAACTATTGGAAATTATGTTTAGTTTTTTTAAGCCCATGGTCAATGTCGCGCCGTTTCTCCTGCCGATTTATGCAATTTTATTTTTTATGCTTTACGGTTTACTGGGGCTATGGGTTAAGTCGGATTGGCTGATTGAATATACGCTTTTTTTGATCGGTTTTGCCAGTATTCTCCACCTGGTTTTTGCGGCTAAGGCTATTCGTTCGAAAAAAGGTGATTTTTTAAAAGCCAATTATATTTTCGGGTTTTCCTTTATTTTTATCTTAAACCTCAGTTTACTGGCTTTAGGATTTAGCCTGGTTTTTAAGGAATTTTCATTTGTTAATTTCTGCAATATTTCATTTACTACATTCAAAGACATATTTCAGTCGGTTTTTAAGCAGCTTTTCGTCTTTTAGGCTTTGGTGGGGTGGCAGAGTGGTCTAATGCGGCGGTCTTGAAAACCGTTGTGGGCGTAAGCCCACCCAGAGTTCGAATCTCTGCCCCACCGAGTAATAATTTTGGAGGCGTCGCATAGCTGGTTTATTGCGCTGGTCTCGAAAACCGGTTGGGCGTAAGCCCTCGGAGGTTCGAATCCTCCCGCCTCCGCCATGTTGGAAACGGAGAGTTCTGAAGAAACCCCCTATAGGGGGATTTCGACGAGAAAGCTCAGCGGCGCTTTTTTTAAAATAAAGTCCGACTAATCTTTTCTAGAAATTATTTATACCATTGACAAAATCTGGGGAGGGAGGTATACTAATAAGTAATATAAAATTCGAAAATAGACCCCCCGGTTCTTAAAAGCAGAGGGATGCTCCGATACTAATATAAGGAAGGAGGCATGATAATTGGCCAAATCTTCTGCGTTTTTGTTTGCGCTAAAGCGGCGAAAGAAAAGATGGAACAAGCCGGTGCTAACCGTGTTAGTGAGGGGGAAGCCCGAAGAGAGTGTGCTCGCTGGTTGTAAACACTACCCAGGCATATCAGGGCCACAATCGGCATGGGGTTCGTGTTCGCTTGATTCCACGTGTGGGGGTTGTTCCCTTGACACGCCATCGTAAGAGGGGAAATGGATAAAATTCGAAAAATAAAGATTCTTTCCAAAAGAGAATATCCTCTGTAATTGTTGTTTTATCCTCGCATGAAGACCTCGGCTAACCTATATAATAAACTTATTTTTACTCAAGACTCTCTATAAAACCTACCGTGAAGAAGATAGCTATGAAGTCGGAATCGCCCTTTCCAGTTTAGTCTCCGGAACTATTTTGAAAGCCATAGGCCATGATAACTGGCCTTTTGAAACGTTTAAGCTCTTGGCTATGTTTTGCAAGGCATGCCCAGCAGACGTAATTCCGTTATCTTTTTAGCCAATTTTTGATATAATGGGGTTCACTGCAAGGGTTGGATTATAATATTGGTGATTATTTCGGAGGCGGTTCGAATTGGTTGCAATCGTTTTCGGTGATTTTACCATTGATGGATAAAAAATTAACAAAAAGGTATTGATTTATGTGTAAGAAAAAATGAAAACAAACTCGCTTGAAATGGAAAGTACCAAAACTTATTGTTATTCAAAGGGATCGTCCTGAAGAGAATTTGTTGGCTGCCTGTAAGATTAATTATGTGGGGGGGCTTTGAGTATAATGTTAGATGGTTGTACTTACAATTCCAGTGGTGCCTGTTTGGGGTGTAATTTATTTGGGGCATCTTAATTAATTTTTAAATATTTTGGAGAGGTGGCTGAGTGGTCTAAGGCGCGCGCCTGGAAAGCGCGTGAGCTGAAAGGCTCCCAGGGTTCAAGAATTTCATTTATAGCGCTTTTTTGAGTGGCGGGACCCGGAATATAATAATTTCCGGTAATCACATAATTTCCACTTTCTCCACCATAAATACATTTTGAATGCCAGTTATATACAACATTATTAATTAGTTCTGCTCTCTCAAGTTCCGGTAAATGATGGTACCTGCTACCGTGGAGTCTTGGATTTCGGCTTTTGTGGTGAGCTAACAAATTATGATGAAATGTTGCATTCATGCCACCCCAGATTCCTCCATATCCATGCTCTCCCTTTCTGTGCACAGAACTATTTAAGCTTTCACTGATAATGCACCACTGAAGGGTGAAATTCGTATTATCATAGCAAGAACAAGTTTCGTCCGTGCCCCAGCTGAAACTGCAATGATCAACAATCACATTTTTACTGCGTTTAATC
>CAZEBD010000020.1:0-15123 GCA_964510625.1 uncultured Planctomycetales bacterium | reverse complement strand
TCATATTGGCCACACTGAAAGCAACCGCTAAAGATGCCCAGGCAGATAACCGGTCAAACCTGCCTGCCTGCAGGTAAAAACCGCAGTTTACCGCCAGCCAGCCAAAAGCATACGCAATTAAAAACTCCCCCCAGCCCCGGCTGATAATACGCAAAGGCGGCCGGGCATAAAAATAAGCACAGATAATTCCTGAAGCACCCAACAAAAATGTAAATTTACCGGTCTTAAAATAAAACTGCAAAATTAGCCCCAAAAAAACCGCCGCCCAAAAAACTGCCCGGATCAAATTTTCCACCTGGACAGGCTGGATTTTATTTTCAACGACCACCTGGCTGCCGCCGGTAAAAAAATTCCTTTCTAAAGTCACGCTTAAGCGGTCCTCGGCCAGATCATAAACCTCTCCGCTGAAATGCGCAATCAATTGAACGCATAAAGCTCCGGCCATCCCTAGTAAAAATACCGGCCAGTTAAATATACCCAAAACCCGGTAAGCTAATAAAGCTCCCAGGGTATACGGAGCGATTACGGCAATTAAAAATGGGGAGCGCGAAAACAGGAGCCAATCTTTAATACTCATTATTTTTTTATAAAATCCTGATAAACCGCTAAAAGTAAAACGATTGCAGAACTGCTAAAAATAAAAAAATAGTTTATCGCATCTTTATTCGAACGCAGGCGGCAGATCAAGCCCTGTAAAAATTCCTTCTCCTGGGAACTTAGCTGCTGGCCACCGGATAATTTATGATGAATCTGATGTTCTTCTAATTTTTGGCGTAATATTCTGTCTTGCCGGAAACGGTAAAGAAAATAAAGAAAAAATCCAGCCACCCCTAAATACCAGAAAAACTTCGGCCAAAATTCTCCGAAATGCAAAACCAAATTGACCACCCTGATGGAAATAGTAGCGATTACCCCCACAAAAAGAAAAAACCAGGCAAAAGCAGAATCCCGGCACAGCTTTTCCGCCTGACAATTTGTGCATTGCTTTTTAGCTTTCCACATCGCTTTTAAAGCTACCCTTTACGGCTGTTCCGGCGCAAAGCCTTGACCATACGCTGGTAAGCCTCCTGAGGAGTCGCCCCCTCCGTCAGATGTTCAAAACATACCGCGGCAAAACCTGCGCGGTTTTTGATCTTAAAGATCTCTACTTTTAAATGGCCGATTAGAAGCCGATAACGAAATCTTAACGGAACGTCAACTCCGCATTTTTTCAGCTGTTAAAAGATGGAATATTGGGAGGCTCGGATCAACATTTGCCGACAGGGAAAATAAATACGGATAATTGAGCTTAAGGTGCTTCATATACATGACCCACTGCCCCAGCAGCTGGCGATAGACCCGCTTGATATCATTAACTAAGTGTTCATAATCTTTAGCCGGCAGATTGCTCAAATCATCACGCCCTTCTAATTCTTCGGTCAGATGAAAAACTGACCACAATAAATCCGTGAATGACTCATGCTCAAGTAAATTTTGATTTTCTAAAAGTGCCAGCAGAAAGGCACGTTTGCCAACTAAAAAGTTTTTTAATTCGCCCAAATTTCCTTTTTTGCAATCAATATCGCAAGCATAACCGCTTAACTCTTTGCGCAGCTGTTTAAATTGCAGATTGGTCCACTCCGAACGCAGAATCAGTTTTTTAGCCAACATTTCACTCTGCGGATCGAAAACAATGCAGTGTTTAATCAATCCCCTGCCTACTTCACTGAAAAAAGCCCCGATGACCATATTCATTTTTTTAAACAGGGCCTGTTTTTCCCGCACCGCCAAAAGATTATGCACGACTAAGGTAACCAGAAATACCTCCAAAAAAACAAAAGCAATATCGCCGATCAAATAAATAAATATGTGGTGGGCATCCCGGAAGATCAGAAAATGAATGTAGTAACCCAGGGCAGAAAGCAGGATCAGGATAACCCCTAAAACCAACTGCCAATTAAATAACCGCTTAATTTTCATATCGGCCCGCCCCATCCATTTTAACGCGAGATCCTGATGATCTTATATTTCAGAATCCCGGCCGGAATTTTAATTTCTGCGATCTCATTCTCCTTATGCCCCAATAAACCCGCCCCTACCGGAGAACTTACCGAGATCTTACCCTGGTTATAATCTGCTTCCAACTCCGAGACTAAAGTATATTCCAACTCCTCCCGGGTATCCATATCCAATAATTTGACCGTAGCTCCGATCAGGACTTCATCTTTAGCAATATTTTTATCTAATATGCGCACCCGCGCTAATTTATCCTCTAACTCCATAATTTCTTTTTCATTATGCGCCTGCGCATCTTTAGCCGCGTCATATTCGGCATTTTCGCTGATATCCCCGTAGGCGCGCGCTTCCCCGATGGCCTTAGCCAGCGCCCGGCGCTTGACGGTTTTTAACTGCTCCAATTCATTAACTAATCTTTCGTAACCTTCCTGAGTCAAATAAATATCTCCGGACATATTAATCTCCTAAATGATATATTGTTTAATTATTTGGATATTTCTATCCGTTGCTCCGCGATTTTTGATAATCAAGTCGTAAGCCCGCTGGCCCATCCCCTTAGCCAAAAGATCACTGCTTAAAACTTCTTTAATTCTACCGGCCAATTCCCGGCTATCCCCGGCCATAAGCGCTGCTTGATTCTTTAGAAACAAAATGCTGATTTGGCGGAAATTAAACATCTGCGGACCAAAAACAACCGGTTTTTTTAAACTGGCCGGCTCGATGACATTATGCCCTCCCCGCTTGACCAGGCTGCCGCCGATAAAAACGATATCGGCCGCCGAATAATAATTAAATAACTCTCCGATCGTATCCAAGATAAATACCGGATGCTTCATGCAGGCCGGGCAGGTTGCGGATATCTTGGAGATCAATACCGGCATAAAATCATAATTTTCTGCTATCTTGGCTACCCGCTGGCTGCGCTCCGGATGGCGCGGGGCGATCAAAAGTTTTAAGCCGGGAAAAACCGCAAGCAGCTTATGGTAGGCGGCAAAAATTATCTCTTCTTCTTCGGGATGTGTACTGCCGCAAACCAATAATTTATCTGCCTGAGCCAGCCAAAGCTTGCTCCGATAGGCCGCAGCCTTGGCCCGGTCCACCGGCTCAAGATTAATATCAAACTTTACATTACCGGTAACCTGGATCTTCTCAGGCTCAACACCCAGGCTGCTTAAGCGTAAAGCATCTAAGTCGCTTTGCACGCAAAACCGGCTGACCATTCTTAAGATCGGCCGGATAAAAATTTTAGCTAATCGGTATCCGCCGTATGAACTGTCTGAGATCCTGCCATTGACCGTAACTACCGGCACCTGCAGCTTATGCAAAGCGCTGATTAAATTCGGCCAGATCTCGGTTTCCGCAATAATAAATACACAAGGATTAATCTTCTTGATAACCCGGCGGACAATAAAACTGAAATCCAAAGGCAGGTAAGTCAAGAGGTCTGTATCTTTAATTAAACTCCGGGCGACTTTATTTCCGGTAGCCGTGACGGTAGAAATAACAAATTTCTTGCCGGGATAAAGCTTCCTTAACCTGGCTAATAACTCTTTAATCGCCGACACCTCTCCGACACTGACCGCATGTATCCAGACCGGCCGGTTCAGGTCAAGCCCGGCAGGCAAAATCCCCAGGCGCCCTGCTAAACTCTGTTTGAGCTTGCCGCTTAAAAAATATAACGGCAGATAAAATAGGGAAAAAATTAAAAAAGCCAGATCATAAAAAATAAACATATCGTTTAAGCATGCGGATGCGCTTTATCATAAACACTTTTTAACTTATCGGTAGTCAGATGCGTATAGATCTGAGTCGAAGATAGATTTGCATGGCCCAAAAGCTCTTGCACCGTGCGCAGGTCAGCCCCGTGATTTAAAAGATGGGTGGCAAAAGAATGCCGGAAGGTATGCGCCGAAACTCCCGGTTTGATCGCACTGGCCTTCAAATATTTGGTTAATAAAAATCTTACGCCGCGAGCCGTAATCCTGCGGTTATGATTATTTAAAAATAACGCCTCAGAAGCTTTTTTTCTTTTATCCAAATATTTTCTTACCGCCGATAGCGCCGTCTCTCCGATCGGAACGATCCTTTCCTTCTTGCCCTTGCCTCTGATTTTAAGTATCCCGCTGATAAAATCCATATCTTCTAAGTTCAGGCCGACTAACTCTGAGATCCGCAGGCCGCTGGAATAAAATACCTCTAAGATCGCCCGGTCGCGCAGCCCCGAAACATCTTGCGGGGCTTTGCCCTGAGCCGAATCGATCAAGCGCGACGTCTCCTCTTCTGTCATAAAAGAAGGCAGGTGCTTTTCCATTTTAGGGCTAGAGAGCATCAGTGTAGGATTAGTTTTAATGTAGCCTTCGCGGCAGAGGAACCTGAAAAAACTGCGCAAAGCTGACAGGCGCCGGCAGACCGAGCGTGTCCCGAAATTCTTTTCTTTTAAAACCGCTAAATACTTTCTTAAAGCCAGATAATCGATCTTTTCCAGCTGGCCCCCCGCAATAAATTTATTAAAATCTTCCAGGTCCAATTTATAATTTATCAGCGTATGCCCGGAATAATTCTTTTCAATCTCCAGATAACGCATAAACTTTTCGATATGCTTCTCCATTTATTCCTTTTTAGCTTCCGTCTCCGGTAAATTACGCGAGGTAAATGTGCATTTGGGAAAATTTGAACAACCATAGAAAAACCCGCGTTTGGAGCGGCGTTCGATCAACTCTCCGCCGCAGTTTTCTATCGGGCACTTTACCCCGGAGGTAATCGACTTGGAATTCTTGCACTCCGGAAAACCCGAACAGCTTAGGAATTTCCCGCGCCTGCCCCATTTGACAATTAAAGGCTTGCCACATTTATCGCAAACCTGATCGGTAGTAATTACCTCTTTAACGATATGTTCTTGCGCAAAATCCAGGCTTTCCTTAAAAGGCGCATAAAATTCACTTAAAACTTTATTCCGCCCAAGCCGCCCCTCCTCCACCTCATCCAGCTCTTCTTCGATGGAAGCGGTAAATTTTATATCAATGATCTTCGGGAAATATTCCACCAGCATATCATTCACTTTAAAACCTAATTCCGTAGGGTTCAGATAGCCCCGGATCCGGCGGACATAATCCCGCATGATGATCGTATAAATGATCGGAGCATAGGTTGAAGGCCGGCCGATCCCCTCCTCCTCCAGCGCCTTAATTAAAGAACTATCCGAATACCTGGCCGGCGGCTTGGTAAAATGCTGCGAAGGATCAAGTTTTTTCAAACCCAGAACCTCCCCTTTTTCTAAAGGAGGAAGGACATTTTTATTTTTTTCTTTTTCTTCATCTTCCTCCTGGCCGCCTTCTTCTTCCTCATCTATCGGAGCCTGGATCTTATTATACGCCGCCAAAAATCCTTCAAAAAGCATCGTGCTGCCGCTGGCCACAAATAAATATTTATCCGCCTGGATATCTACTGAAGTAGCTAAAAATTCCGACGGCTTCATCTGGCTAGCCAGAAAACGGTCATAAATCAGTTCATAAAGCCGGATCTGGTCATGATTAAGAAAAGTTTTTAAGCTCTCCGGCGCCCGGGAAACGTAACTGGGGCGGATGGCCTCATGCGCTTCCTGCGCGGATTTTTTAGCTTTAAAAACATTTGGTTTTTCAGGAATAAAATCTTTACCGAAGCTCCTGCCGATATGTTCACGCACCTCGCTAATTGCCTCCGGCGCTACATTCGGAGAGTCCGTACGCATATAAGTAATCAGGCCGACCGGATTATCTTCGCCGATATCAATACCTTCATAAAGCTGCTGGGCAATCAGCATGGTCTTAGAAGCATTAAACCTGAATTTATTAAATGCCTCCTGCTGCATGGTGCTGGTAATAAACGGCGCCGGAGCGTAACGCTTCTTTGGCGTCTTTTTAATCTCAATAACTTTAAATTCTTTATCCTGTAAATAGCCGCAGATCTTGCGGGCATCCTCTGCGTTTTTAATCTCGGCTTTCTGGTTGTCAATTTTTTCAAGTTTAGCGGTAAAATTACTGTCACCGGAAACTTGCGGCTTAAACAATGAAGCCAGAATCTCCCAATATTCGCTGGCCTCAAAATTCTGGATCAAACGTTCTCTTTCCACAATCAGCTTTAACCCCACGGATTGCACCCGGCCGGCACTCAAGCCCCGGGCAATTTTTTTCCAAAGCAGGGGGCTTAAAAAATACCCGACCATCCGGTCCAAAACGCGCCGGCCGACCTGCGCCTGGATCATGTCCAGATCAAACTCCCGGGCAGCCTTAAAAGCCCCGGCTACCGCATTCGGCGTAATCTCATGAAAACTCACCCTTTGGACCTTCTTGCCCTTAAACACCTTATCTTTAATCTGCCAGCCGATCGCCTCACCTTCCCGGTCAGGGTCGGTGGCGATATAAATATTTTCTTTGCCTTTAGCTTCTTTCTTCAGCTGGGCCAGGATCTTTTTCTTACCCGGGATCACCACATAATCCGGCTCAAATTCATGCTCGACATCCACCCCCAGCTTCTTGGCGGGCAGATCGATAATATGCCCCATAGATGAAATGACACGGAAATCATCCCCCAGGATCTTACCGATGGTTTTGGCCTTAGTCGGGGATTCCACAATCACTAAATTTTTACTCATTTAGTTCCTCATATAAAGTTTTCCCGGCAATACTTTGATTAATTTCCGGAACTGTAATTTTAATATCAGATTCAAAACCTCCCGCGCACTTAAGGAAGATTTGTGCACCAGATCATCGATGCCGACCGGTTTCGGGCCGATGTATTCATAAAGCCGCCCTTCTTCGGCCCCGCAGGCGTAGGCCTGCCGGCTTAAATCCGGCTCAGATCTTTCAGGCATGGCTTTAGATAAATCCAGCTCCTCAAGGATATCGTCACAGCAGGTTACAATTTTTGCCCCCTGCTGGATCAGGCGGTTTGAGCCCAGCGAAGAAGCAGTATCGATCCTGCCCGGTAATGCAAAAACCTCCCGGCCCTGTTCCAGGGCAAAATCCGCGGTGATCAACGCCCCGCTGTTACGGGCAGCCTCAGTAATCAGAATGCCGCAAGATAGACCGCTGATCAGGCGGTTACGGCGGGGAAAATTCTGCGCCAGAGGTTTGACCTCCATCGGAAATTCGGAAATTACCGCCCCGCTTTTTGAGATCCGAAGCGCCAGATCCGCATTCTCCTGAGGATAGATATGATTAAACCCGCTGCCGATTACCGCAATCGTCCGTCCGGAGGCTTTTAATGCCCCGCGATGCGCATAAGTATCCACCCCGCGGGCCATCCCGGAAACAATCGTAATGCCCTGGCCGGCTAATTGCCCGGCAAATATCTCTGCCTGATTCAGCCCATAAAGTGAAGCCCGGCGCGAACCGACGATCCCGATAGCTAAATTATCTTTTGGGAGCAAATCTCCCAAACAATAAAGTACAATCGGATAAGCCGGTATTTCTAAAAGCCGCTCCGGATAATCCCGGTCCAGAAAAGTAATAATCCTGGCCCCCGCCTTGCCTGCGGCAGCTAAATCATTCTCCAGATCCCGATGGTTAAATACGGTAATATTCCGGCTCAAACGCTCTCCGATCACCGCCGACAGAGCGCTTCCGGAAGCCGCAAAGACCGCTTGGGGCCGGCCGAAATATTTAAGCAGCTGCCCCAGCCGCACACTCCCGATCTGCGGGATAAGATTTAAACTAACCAAGGCTTCAAAATCATTCATTTCTTCTGCGCAAGCATCCTGACGATCTTGGCTGCCACCTGCTTAACGGATAACCCTGAAGTATCCACGGTTTGATCCGCCTGCCGGTAATAAGGGGCGCGCATTTTCAATAAAAGTTCGATACGCTGGCGCGGTTTAACGACATTTAAGATCGGCCGGTGCCTGCTGCCGGAGGTCCTTTTTAAGATCACTTGAGGCAGAGCGGAAAGACAGATCACAACTCCCGTCTTTTTCATCAGTTTAATATTTGCAGCATCCAAAACTATTCCGCCGCCGCAAGCAACCACAAATTTATCCTGGGTAGCGACCTGCCTGAGGGCTTTTTTCTCAAGCTTACGGAAATACGCCTCCCCATCTTGGGCAAAGATATCGGTGATCCGGCGCTGCTGTTGTAGTTCGATTAATTCATCCAGGTCGACAAAGTTAAGTTTCTTGCTCCTGGCCAGCTCCCGCCCGACCGAACTTTTCCCCGTTCCCATAAATCCGACTAAATAAATATTCATTTTTTTATTTAAGGGGACGTTTCCCTTCGGAGGGAAACGTCCCCTTTTGTTTTTTAGCTTTTGTAGGCTTCTAAGACCACTTCGCTAAGCTGCTGCTTTAGTTCTTTGGTGGAAGGAGTAACCGTATCATACCACTTGCCATCCTTACCCTGATGGCGCGGCATACTGACGAATAATCCTTTTTCACCGCTGACCACGCTAAAGCCCCGGATCAATATCCCCGAGAATGTTACATCCGCAAAAGCTTTAAGCTTGGAATCGGTATCCAGCTTAAATATGCGGCTTACGCTGATTGCGCTTGCTTCCATCTCAATCACCCCCTTCTAACTTAAATAGACGAAGCGGGTGATTTTTTCTCACAAAATTAATAACAGTTTTCTACAAATAATTCATTCCGGGTGATATCTTCCATGGATTGGTCCGGCTTCAGATCATAAATATGCCGCTCAAAACCTTTTGTGGCGCCATTAGGCAGGTCATTGATCAAAAATACTTCATTAACCATGATCACATTTCTGACAAAAAGCATGACGCGCACCGCCACCGTATTATAAGATTTACCGCTCTCATTGGTAATCTCGCCCTTGAGCATAATCTGATTTGAATTCTTGAACTTTTCGATCTTAACATTATGAAAATCCAGGCTACGCATGTGAAATCCGTTTCAGATAATGAGCATAGGAATTTTTAATATCGCTCAAAGCATCCGCACCGAACTTCTCCAGGAAGGCATCGGCCAGAACCAAAGCACAGGCCGCCTCCGCCACCACTCCGGCAGCTTCCACCACGCAGGTATCGGATCGTTCAACCGCAGCTTTAGCGGATTTTTTACTCAAAATATTCACCGAATCCAGCGGGCGCATTAAAGTCGCAATCGGTTTCATACAGGCGCGCAGAACAATCGGTTGGCCGTTAGATATCCCGCCTTCGATGCCGCCGGCATTATTGGTCGGGCGGTGATACCCTCTCTGCTTATTAAAGTAAATCGCATCATGCACCTGGGAACCGAAACTAAATGCATAACCTAAACCCAGGCCGATCTCAAAAGATTTAACCCCGGGAATAGAAATAACCTCCGCTGCCAGGCGGCTATCCAAACGGCGATCCGGCTGCACATAACTGCCTAAGCCTACCGGTACTTTACTGGCAACAACCTCAAAAATTCCGCCGATCGTATCTTTATGTTTGATCGCCTGGTCGATCTTTGCGGCGATTTCCTTCCTGCCATACCGGCCGCCGACAGATAAGACTTTACTGGTAATCACAATCCCGAATTCATCCAGAAACTGTTTGCAGATCGCTCCCAGGGCAACTGTAGCTACGGTACTGCGCGCGCTGGCCCGCTCCAGTACCTCGCGGATATCCGTAAAACCGTATTTTAATAATCCCGCCAGATCAGCATGGCCCGGGCGCGAAGACATCACTTTATGCAGTTTTTCAATGCTATTATCTTTATTCTTTATGAATAAGGCGATTGGGCTGCCCAGGGTGCGTTTATTTTTTAAGCCCGAGACAATCTCCACCCGGTCATTCTCGATGCTCATCCGCTTGCCCCGCCCATACCCGGATTGCCGGCGTTTTAATTCCTGATCGATAGACCTTTGATCGACTAACAGCCCGGAGCACATCCCTTCCAGAATGGCTAACGTGCCTTTTCCGTGTGACTCACCTGCAGTCAAATATCTTAGCATGCCTTCCTCCTAATGCCCCCAAAGTCCGCGTCGGTTTTGGCGGGCCTCTCTGGATAATCTCAAAAATAGATCCGCGTATTTTACATTCGGCGGATAGGTCATCACTGAAGCATAACCCTGTTCAATGATCGCTGCATTTAAAAAAGATCCGTCGGATAGATACACATAAGCCAAAATCCTTTTATACCGGTCTTTCTTTTCAACGTCAAACTCCAGCCTCACCCGTTTACCCTCGGCCATTTTTTTGGTAAATTCGTAGGACTTTTGCCCCAACTTCTTAATGCTCTCAACATCCTGGCCCGAACGCTGGGCATCCCGGTTAAGTTTACTGGACTCATGCATCTCCGGCGTATCGATACCGATTAAGCGCACCCGCTCGTTATTCTCCAGAAGCAGAGTATCGCCATCGATCACCCGACGGACTAAAATATCGGAATAATCGGCATTCTTTCCGAAAAGACAGCCGGTCAAAGCTAATAAACCGATAAGTAAAAGGATAATTACCTTATTCATCCTCTCCCCTCATAGCTGCCCGGCCACTAATTGCGCCAGGACCACAATATCTTCAATACAAAAAATACTTTTAATACTTGCATCAAAATACAGGTTGGCATCCGGGCCGAATTCGCTATCGGCCTTCCAAAGCTTGATCAAAACCGGCACCTGGGCAAAAGCCTCTATCCGGATACCGACATCCCCGCCCTCTGCCAGCTTGGCCGGCAGCCTGCCTAAAATATTTTTAAGGGCATCCGGATCCTTGCCGTATTTACGGATAATCGGCTCAATTGAACGCTCTCGATACGCCTGATAATACCCCTGGATCCCGGAAAGCTCCCGGAAAGTAACCCACTCCCCGCTTAACGGCGCCAGGCCCTTTAATTTCTGAGCCGCATAATGCAGGATCAATATGCTCAAAAAGTCTTTAGCCGGCACGTTGCAGGATAAAGAAAGAACGTTTTTATTTTCTAAATCAAAAGCGTACTCATCCGCCAGGAATTTAATGGATAAGTGCTTGGGCGCCGCAAGGATAGCTAAATCTTCCCACCCCTTTGCCAGCGCCGCCTCATAACCCATGTTTTCATTATATTATTAATGCAGGATAAATCAATTATAATTCCGGGGACACAACACTTAATTCAGAACCTCCTAATATCCTGGCTTATTGACGCGAAAACCTTCTACCACCCTCTCTTTTGACTTAGGTGCATCCATCAACTGACGGATTGCTGCAAAGATATTATGTATTGCTTCATCGTGTTTACCGATTCTTCGCTCCAGTTCTTTTAATTTAGGGATTAACCCTTTATGCACAGATAGAATCCTGCGCAGCTTCACAAATGCCCGCATAATGGCGATATTCACATGTATGGCCTTTTTGCTGCGTAAAACGCTTGAGAGCATTGCCACCCCCTGTTCGGTAAAAGCGTAGACGTTAGGAGCATGTTTGAGCTTAGAACTTATCAC
Organism: uncultured Planctomycetales bacterium; assembly: GCA_964510625.1. Lineage (GTDB taxonomy): Bacteria > Omnitrophota > Gorgyraeia > Gygaellales > Profunditerraquicolaceae > UBA6249. The sequence continues at coordinate 3,754 of CAZEBD010000020.1, read as the reverse complement.
AATTTGTGATAAGTTCAGAATTTCTTCCCGCTTCAATAAAAACATAAAATCTTTAGGGAATCTTTCGATATTTCGCCTGACTGCCTGCGTTAATGCGCTAGTAGTGACTCCATAAAGCTGCGCAAGATGATTGCTCAACATGACTTTCTGTCCGCGGATCAAGAAAATTTTACGCTCAATTATTTCTTCCGGAATGATAATTTTCATCTGCCACCTCCTGCTATAACTGACGAAGAAAACAGCAGAACCTAACATCATTTTATATAAATAGGATTATTTATTGCGGTTGGGAGATTTTCCCATATAATAGAATTATGATTTATGACCGTTTTCAGCAAGAGGCCATTGACCACATCAATGCCGGCCACTCAGTAATTGTTTCCGCGCCCACCGGCGCCGGAAAAACCGCCATTGCCGAACATATTATCAGCGGCGCAATCACCAATAATCTAGGAGTAATTTACACTGCTCCGATTAAAGCCCTTTCTAACCAGAAATTCCGCGACTTTAAAGGCCAATTCCAGGATAATATTGGAATCTTGACCGGAGACGTTTCCATTAACCCGCAGGCCCCAGTCCTGATCATGACCACTGAGATCTTCCGCAATAAGATCCTGGATGAGCCGGCCAGCCTGGATAAATATTCCTGGATTATTTTCGATGAGATCCACTATATTGATAATCCCGAACGCGGCACGGTCTGGGAGGAATCACTGATCTTTCTGCCCAAACATATGAACCTCCTGGGGCTATCGGCAACTATTCCAAATATCAAACAATTCGCCTCCTGGATCGAATCTATCCATAATAAACCCATCAAGGTAGTCATCGAAACCGAGCGCCCCGTACCGCTGCATTTTAATTTCCAGTGTGCCAATGAAGTCGTGGACAAAATTGAATATCTCAAGCGCATACGTTCAAGCCGGCCCAACCGCCTCCAATCATTAATCAGTTATGTCCAAGAAAAAGAAGGATTGCCGGCGATCTATTTTGTTTTTTCCCGCAAGCGCGCCGAAGAGCTGGCCTTTGACTTGCAGGGGTTTAAATTTCTTGACGGCAAAGAAACCCGCGCCATCACCCAGATGTACGATGACCTGCTGGAAAGATTTAATTTAAAAAATGAACGCTCGGCCCAACTCCTTTATCCCCTGGTGCAGCGTGGGATCGCCTTTCATCATGCCGGAATGCTGCCGACCTTAAAAGAAGTAATTGAACGTTTATTTACCAGCCGCTTGCTTAAAGTAATCTTTACTACCGAAACTTTTGCCTTAGGGATCAATATGCCCAGCCGCTCGGTGATGTTCGACGGCCTGCGAAAATTTTACGGCACCTACGTGCGCAACCTTAAAACCCGGGATTTCTATCAAATGGCCGGGCGTGCCGGCAGGCGCGGCATCGATACTGAAGGCTTTGTCTATACGCGGGTTAACCCGCAGCGGATCAATTTTGAGGAGGTGCGCCGGATCATTTATGGCAATCCCGAAGAGGTTAAAAGCCAGCTAAATACCTCCTACGCCACTATCCTTAATCTTTACGAAAAATACCAGGAGGACCTATTCAAAATCTACCCTCTTTCTTTACACTATTACCAATCCCGCAAAAACGAACAGAAACAAGCCTTGAATCTTTTAGAAGCCAAACTCCGGCTGCTGAAAGAGCTGGGATACATTTACGAAGGCAAACTTACGGATAAAGGAAAATTCGCTAAAACTATCTATGGCTATGAATTGGTGCTGGCGGAATTATACGCGGATAATATCCTGGAGCAATTAGACGGATTCGGGTTAGGAGTAGTGGCAGCATCGGTAGTCTTTGAGCCGCGGAAAAACCAACGCATGCCCCCGGGAATTTCAAAATCTACCCAGCACTTAAAAAGGACCTGCGAAGAGATCTATGACCGGATCAAGGCTAAAGAACGCCGTTATAAAATTTATCCGTTCAGCAAGCTTCCTTATTTTCATTTATGCTCCAGTATGGAAGCCTGGCTGCGCGGGACAAACTTTGATAAAACTTTACAATTTACCGATTGCGATGAAGGCGAGGTCGTGCGGTATTTCAGGATGAGTGTGCAGGTTTTGCGGGAAATCTCCCAATCCCCGATCGCCTCCTACCTATTGAAGGATAAGATCAAGGAAACTATCCGCGTAATTAACCGCGACATTGTTGACGCCGAGAAACAACTGCGCGAAGGTTAATCTAAATGTACAATGTCACCCTGATGATACAAAGAAAGAAATAAAAGTATATAATCCCTCAGATGCCGGGTGATCAGAAAATTGTTCCGGATATGCTCCTTGCCGTTCTCTCCTAATTTCATCGCATAGACCGGGCTGTTGAGAAGCTGCTTGATCGCAAAAGCCGCCCCCTGGACAGAATGGCACAATAGGCCGGAATATTTATGTTTGACTTGTAAAGGAATACCGCCGACATTGGAGGCCACCACCGGCTTGGACTTCCAAAGGGCTTCAGCAACCGTCAGGCCAAACCCCTCCCGGATCGATTTCTGAATGATCACCGCCGAGGCCCGCTGCAACGCATTGATCTCAATATCATTTTGCGCCAAAAGCAAAATATGTATATCTTTATCGCTTTTTGCTTTCTCCATCGCCTGGGCAAAGATCATTGCCCCCTCAGGGTCATCAGAGGCTCCGCCGCCGGCCAAAACCAACCGGCAGTTAATATGCTTTTTGACCTCCTGAAACGCCTCGATCACCCCTAAAGGGTCTTTTAACCGGTCAAAACGCGATATCTGTGTAACAATCGGTTTATCCTGAGGAACATTATACTTAGACAATACTCCGTCGATCACCTCCTGCGGCAACTCTTTATTTTTGTCGCTTAAAGGATCGATGGATGGAGCGATCAGGAATTGGCGGATCGGCAATTTGCGGGAAAAACTCGGTGCGGAAAATACGGCAGAATCATAACGCACAATATACTCCATCAGAAAATTCCAAACCTTCTCATTAGGATTAGACACATCCACATGGCAGCGCCAAAGCCATTTATTGAGCTTCTTTTTATTCACCAGCGCGATGGGTTGAGGGTCATGCACAAATACGATATCGCCGCTGATATCTAATTGATTAATATTCTGCTGGCTATTTTCAAGAAATACCTCAAAATCTTTTTTAGTGATCTCTGCCGGATATCCATGCAGCGCATTATGGAATTTTTTCGTCACTTCAAAAAACTGCTCACCTCCCTTGATCAGGTCCCAGCGGGTATTTACCCCTAACTCTGCAAGTAACGGCATCATCCGGTTAAGAATCTCTGCCACTCCCCCACCGACAGAAGTGGAATTGATATGTTGGATCAGCTTGCCTTCCAGGCGGGAGGCAATCAATTGTAAATCATCAATTACGGATTGGCCGACGATCGGGATATACTCTTCTAATCTTCTCATGGTTTAAATAGCCTCTTGGAAATAATCCGGATCATCGCCGCGCGCAGATCGTTAAGGGTACGCGTATAAGGGTCTAACTCCGCAAGCTCATCCGCCAGCTCCTTGTCGCCTACGGAATGCTCGATCCAATTGGAAAAATCGTTGGTTTTCTTTTCCAGGCGCAGGCGCGCCTCAAAAATATGGAAATATATCGCATCAAATGTGATTTTTTTCATCACTTCCACAAAATCCGCCAGGTTATCCACCACATAATCCGTCGGAATAACGAAACTCACTGATTTTATAAAATAAAACTCCTCCCCCTCCCGGGCAAATTTAAGTTTGGCGAAACGCTCTTCTTTTAAATAT
>CAZEBD010000019.1:8033-15166 GCA_964510625.1 uncultured Planctomycetales bacterium | reverse complement strand
AAGTAAGTTTAAGCCTTGTATAAACTGCGCGAAAGAACCTGGCCTCCGGGTCACTTTCTCATAAGTTTCTTTAGTTACCCCGTAAACCGTAACCTCAATATCTCTGGGAGGATATTTTTTGAAAAACTGGATATGTTCTTTAGTAATTAAAGTCCCATTGGTAAAAACCGAAACCAAAAGCCCCTTTTTCTTCATATAAAGGTAAATATCAAAGAAATCTCCCCTTAATAGAGGTTCGCCGCCGGTAATCAGGCACCATAACGCCCCCAGCCCTACTGCTTCATTAACTATAATTTTGATCTTATCAAATGAAATTTCTTTTTGCAGTAACTGAATATCATTAGCCGGCAAATTAATATAACAATGCCGGCAGCGATTATTACAACGAGCAGTAATTTCTACGGTAAAAGAAACAAGGTTCCGCTTACTTTCTAATTTTTCCGAAAAGTCAGAATCCGGTAATGAAACCTGAGAAACAAATGAAGAGGTACGGTGAGCGGTCATATTATAGGTTTTAAAATATTTCTTAGGGAAGAAGGAAGCCGATTCCAAATCCAGACAGTCGCATACCAAAGCTGTATTTTATTTAATAACGCAATGCCCAATCGTTCGCGTCCTAAACCAAAAAATATACTTCTACCGTTTCTTTCTATCTTAGAAACGCATCCAAAGATTTTTTCTCTGGGTATTAAGCCATCTGCATTAAAGACATTATCTCCTTTAATAAGATACCGGCCGTTCTTTTTGCCAATTATCCTATGGATAGCCAGCTTAGGGTTAATAAAAGCAACTACCCGGCCCAGGCCTATAGAAGATGCCGGCAAAGGAGAAACGGTAACCACATCGCTGTCTCTGATAAACGGCAGCATACTGAAGCCCTTGACTTCTAACCTCAGAGATGCTCCTTTAGTCACTGTGGCTTGCATAAGCTCTGCCAAGGCTTGGCTTGATAAAGGAATTTGTTCACCTGTTGCCAAAAATTCCATATTAAGTGCGCTTGGTTTTAATAAGCATCTTTCTTTTGAAAAGCTCTTTAGCCAACCCTAAAATATCTTTTTCAATTTTTTCAAGGGAAGCTTCAAAATCTCGGCTCAAAACTTTCGCAACTTCTTTTAAAGTTTTCTTGCCATCAAGATTATCCCATATGGCTTTTGCGGTCTGATTCAGCGTAAATATCTCATCCACCAAATCCCCCACGCCAGAAGTTATTGGAATAATAATGAACTCTCCCTGAACTTCCCTGGCTACTACATTTTCTGACGGCGCGAAAATTGCATCAAGGCTAATCCTCATTTCCATACTAATTTCCTCCTTTTTTCTCAAATTAACTGATCCTCGCTTTCCAATTACCTACACTCCACCCCATCTCTCCATCATTCAATAAGCCGAGGAACCTGGCTTGAGTATGCGCAATATCGCAAAAATAATCTACCGGAGTATCCAAAGTGCCATACTCCATCCAAGATTTTGCCGGACACTGCTCACAGAACCCTTTTAAAAAACATTTAGCGCAACGGGCTAAATATTCCAGATTAACCGCTTTCTTTTCTCTAATCATTGGGAAAAAATTTTTAAACGCATCCTTTAAAGAACCTTTTTTTAAATTATAAACTGTATCTTGATGCCTTAACATCATGCAAGGCTGAAGAATTCCGTAGGCATCTACACAACCTCCACCGCAACCTGATCCGCAGGAAAATAATCTATCCCCGCCGGGGCTCATAAACTTTGAACAAAATTCTTTCATCTCTTGTATATATCTGCCTTTTTGACGGATGAGAAACTCTAGCCCCTCCTCCGGTGAAAGCCTGAGTTTTTTTATTAATTCATTCTTGTTCCCATCTCTTCTGCAACGTAGATCAAAAAACATTGAATAGAAAGGCGGTTTATCCATCCAGGGGATAGTTGCCGCCCACTTCTCGAATTCTTCTGTTTCATCTTTATTGCCCGGCAGAAGCACGCTCTTAACAACAAAAGGAATCCTGTAATCCAAGAGCAAATCTATCCCCTTCCAGGCTGCCGCAAATGAACCCGGGGTTCTGCTTATTTCTTCATATGAGCCTTGTTTCATCCCGTAAACCGTAATTTCAATTTTTTCTAAAGGCGGAATACGCTTAAACAATTTTACTAAGGCAGGTGTAACTAAGGTAGCGTTGGTAAAAAGCAGGACCCTTAAACCTTGTTTTCTGGCGAAAACATATAAATCTTGAAAATCTTTCCTTAAAAGCGGTTCACCGCCGGTAAAGCGCACGGTCAGACATCCTAAAGATGCAGCTTCTTTCAGAATATTTTTAATTTCTGCGGTAGTTAATTCTTTTTTTTTAGCCGCAGAATCATCGACAGGTAAATTTATACAGCAATGAATACAATTATTATTGCAGCGCTCGGTAAGCTCAATATCTAACCGGCCTAAAATCGGCGGATTACCATTTTTCCATAAATCGGATTTATCCAGCCTCTGTCTTGTTACATAAGATTTATTTGGCATTTCACACTTGCGTTAAACTTAGCTACTCAGGCAATCCATATCTAAGATTAAAAATCAATAATTGGTTGGAATTACGAAGGCATAAGGCTATAGCAGACTGCGCACCAGTCAGTACTCGACGTACAACCTGAGTTCGTCCCTCCCGGCGTATCTGTCCCCCAATACTTACACCCGGCAAGCAGATTCTCTTCGGATGTTCCTTTTACTAAGACGGTGATGCGTGGAGTAGTCCATTTTCTTTTACGTTTTGAACTATTAAATTTAGCCATAGCATCAGACATATTCGTTTAATCTTAGAACAAAATAATAAACTTTTGGCATCCCCGCGAGTAAATTAAGACTAAGATGGCGAATCAGAACTACAGAGCACGCATGGGCCCGAAGAGGTTGCGCAAGAGCAAAAGCTAGACGTTGGCCCACTTCCCACCATATTCCAGGCATCTTTACAAGCAGCCAGTAATCTCTCTTCAGGTTGTCCCCGCACTAAAACAGTAAGCAACGGAGTAGTCCATTTTTTCTTATGTGCAGAATGTGCAGAACTCCCAAATTTAGCAGCAGTACGCTTAATCATCTTTCTTACAACAAGGATTAAATTCCTTCAGCATTTCCACAACTCGTGAACTTTTATCACAGTATAACTCGAAACAAGGAACGACGCCAACGATATTTTCCACTAAACTAAGCACCTTTTCCCACCAGTCGGTTGTCACAAATGGCTTAATCAGACAACTTAAAAGCTTCCCGGTAGATAGCTTTTTATCCTCCATGCGCACCAGATAATTTTTGTCGGATTTATTCAAAAAAAAGATTGCTTTTAATGGCGCCGAACCCGACGAGACATCCGGAACATCACCATGGCTCCAGGTTCCATAAATCTTAAATCCGTCGACAGTCTTGCGGATAATCATACGATCGTCACAAAGTATCTCAGCTTTTCCCTTGAGCCTTGTTGCCATTGTTGATTTTCCCGCTTCGGAGTGGCCGGCAAAAAGCACCCCTTGGCCTTGAAAATTAACCCCGCAAGAATGCAAATAAAGACCCTGCCTATCCGCAAGCACTCGCGCTAATAAAATCTGATCGGAAGGAAAAAGCGTTAAAGAACACAGGTTACCTTTAAGAAAAAATTTACTATTATCATTATAAATGCGACCCCGTGTATGATCAGCATTAAAAACCGCCACACGGTGTATATGAGGATCGTCTTTTATCGGCGATATCCCCAGATAAATCCAACTAGAGTCTTTTTTATACACCGCCCAGGGTGCTTTACGGTACACCTCTACACCCAGATCCTTACTATCCAGATTCGGCAGCGCAAAATGGTGCCTTATGGTAACCATTCTTTCAGACGGTACCGACACTTCAAAATACTTAAACTTCGGATGAAAAGTATCCTCTTTAATCGGTAAATCGGAATCAAGTTGGATTGTTATACCGCCAATCTTATAGTACCGGCGATGGGCTTTTTGCCAATTTTCTTTAAACTTCCTGCTTTCTCTGGCAACTTGGCATAAATAATCTACTTTTGAATTAAAATTGCGGTGTTCAAGGTAACCACAAACCGGACAAGCCCGGCAGTCTTTGCGCAGCTTGCAGGAACCGCAAGTTTTCTTGTAATTCTCCGTCGCTTTGACTTTTCTTGCCAGGGAAGGAATAAATCCGTCCCAGCATTCCCTGAAATTTCCTTTTCTTAAATCGTAACGGAAATTGTGGTCTTTTATAAAACAGCAAAAACTCATCTTGCCATAAGCATCAATATGAAATTGTCTTCCCTTGGCAATACAGGAAGAAAAAAGATATTCCCCTTCTTTAGTATTACAATAACCAGGCCCGGTTTCATTATCCCCGAACTTTTCATTAAATAAATCTGGTTGGTCAAGCTCAACTACTTCTGCCGGTAGCAGCCTTTGGCGAATTATCTGCTTATTCCTGGCTTTATCTCCATAAGCAGAAAGATAAAGCCAGGGGGCGCCTATTCTATAATACCTACTTAGGGATTGCGCCAACTTAACCATCTCTTTAAACTGATGGTAATTGTCTTTCATAGGAATAAGTTGAACTACAAAGCCGGTGCCTGCTTCCATTAAATAACGAAAACCACGCATAGTTGCCTCAAATGAACCTGGATTACGGGTAATATGATCATGGACCTCTTTAGTTGCCCCGTAAAGCGCGATCATCTTGGAGCCTTTTTTCTTTAAAAGACGGGCAATCTTAGAGGTAATAAACGTACCATTGGTATTAATTGAATAAGATACGGAATTAGAAGCGATATAATCGAAGATTTCGGCAAAATCTGGCCTGAGCATCGGTTCACCACCTGAGATAGACCAGCTGCGGCAACCCATTTTTCTGGACTCATCCACAATAAGCTTAATCTCATTAAAATTAAGTTCCTGACTCTTCTCTTTAGAGTCGAAAGGAATGCTCAGCCAACAATGCCGGCAATGATTATTACAGCGGTAAGTAAGATCAATGCTCCCTTTTAAGGGAACTCTGGGAATTGCAGTTAACTTTGCAATTTTTAGATAAGCCTTTTGCATTTTAGAGAAATGGACCAGGAAAGACGGATTAAGATAGCTTTTGAAGAACTGAATCTAAGGAGCGGTTTTTTAACCGCTAACTTCCTTAATCAATAATACAAAGGAATATTTCTCAATTTAACACTGTTTAATCGCTTTATCAATTGCTATTTTTCTTATAATTGCTTTTAAAACTAGAACAAATAAATAATACGGAAAATATAAAAACCGCAACCTATACCACAAGAAAGTCCACATACTGTAGGGAGCTAACCGATAAAACTTTGCAAATTGTTCCTGCGGCATATTTATTATCATACTCACCGGTTCCCAAAAATGATCGTAAACTAAAAAATGATTTTTTAAAAAATTGCTGCGCGTTGTTTCAATTGTACCCAAAAAAGTATTTTGTAGGATAAAACCTCCGATTAAACGGCGTTTATAATTAGCCAAGCACAAATTATTAAGCATAGAATCAGGCACCCGGATATTAAAAAGGAGGCTCGCCTGAATGAGCCTGAAATACAAACAGGCGCGGAGTTGTCCATTTTCTGCTTCCTTTAAAATATAATCCCAATCCAAATATTTATATTGAGACAACAGACGGGCAAAGTCGCAAGCCGACTTTAGAGACAACACGTTACCAAAACGGCGCAAGTGCAGCGCCAGGCAAAATAGTGTATCTTCAGGTGACAACAGGGAAATTTCTCTTTTTCCGAATTTTAATTTTCTTATTCTACCCCAAAGCATCGGGAGCAGCGATATCTTTCCGGGATAATCTAACAACCAATGCATCTCCAACTGCCCGGGAAGTTTTTTCCCATTTACCTGCTTTACAAAAGCAATATGGTAATTCTTTTTTTTCCAATAATCCTCTTTAAACCCACCGAGATCTTTACGGTATCCTAAGGTTTCCAGCAATCTTTCAGCCTGAGGAAATTTTTCGTTTTTTACTAAAACATCGATATCTACCATCGGCCTCAACCCGGCCTTATCGGCATAGAGATTATCAATAAGAAAAGCCGAACCTTTTAACGGCAGCAAATCCAAACCCTGATCCCGGAAAATATCGGCAATAAGTAAAAATTCGTTTTCTTGTTCGGCCAGGCGGGCTAAAACAAAATAATGAGTTTTTTTTAATAAATCTTCTTCATCACTGGGGAGTAAAACGCCGTGCTCTTTAAAGCAGGTATAAGCAAAAGAATGTAATTCATGATAAGCTAGGAACTTATTAAAATATTCCCAATTAACAGATCCTTTTTTCAAAATTTGTTCAATTTCCGGCAGCCTGCGGCCGCCAACTATCCACTGGGCAATCAGCAGGACTAACCTTGCCTCTTGATTAATTAAATACTTATTTACTATAATAATACTAATCCCCCAAACCTATCCCTGGTTTTTAAAAAAATCCCGGTAAGAACAGCTTTTAGCCAATAACTCTGCATGCCCACCTTCCTCTATTAAGTTTTGGCTCTTTAAGAAAAATACTTTATCGGCATCTTTTACGGAAAACAACCTGTGTGAAATAACAATGGTGCTTAAGTTTTGCCTCCTTTGCTTTAATGCCCGGATAATCTTCTCTTCCGTATAAACATCTACCGAAGAAGTAGCTTCATCCAGAATAAGCAATTCGGGCTTGCTTACAATTGCCCTGGCAAGAGCGACTCTCTGTTTAAGCCCATGCGACAGTAAACATCCATCTTCTCCGATCAATGAATTATAACCACGTGGCAAGGTTTTGATATAATCATCCAGGCATGCAATTCCGGCTGCTTCTTCTATCTCTCTTTGAGTCAAGTTTTTTAAACCGCTGCTGATATTGTCACCAATGGAAACGTCAAATAGCAGCGGCTGTTGAGTGGCAATGGCTATGTTTTTTCTTAAGTCATTTAAACGAATATTCCTTAAATCCATCCCGCCTAATAACACCTCTCCTTCTTGGGGGTCATAAAGCCTAAGTATTAAATTAACTAAAGTGCTCTTACCGCATCCCGATGGGCCGACAATTGCTATCCAAGAATCAAGCGGAATATCGAAATTCAATCCTTTAAAAATCAACTTTTCATGCTGATACCCAAACGTAACATTTCTGAACTGAATCAGCCCTTTAGCCGATTCCAGGC
>CAZEBD010000019.1:0-8023 GCA_964510625.1 uncultured Planctomycetales bacterium | reverse complement strand
TCCAGGCGGCTTGCCCCGGGAGAGTCTTTGACCCTGGGCTGATAATCGATAATTTCAAGAAATTTTTCCACCGCCACTGATTCTTTAGCGATATATTCAAAATCATACCCTAAAGATTCTAACAAGCTGCCTAATTGCACAAGATAAAGCATGACTGCGGTATAACTACCAATCGTCAATCTACCCTTAAGAATAAGCCAGCCCCCAAACAAAGTAACAGCCCCATATGCTACTTTAGACAAAAAAGACGAATTCAATGAATTAAGCATGCCTAAGCGGAAACTTTTAATTTCTAAACGAATACCTTCTATTAAAGACCTTAAATAAGCATGCCTTTGATGAGGCTCTAAACCGAATGCCTTAATTATTAAAATCTTGGAAAAGGCTTCGTGGATCTTCTTAGATAACTTGGCGCGGCATTCCCAAAGTTTTCTATAAAAAAGACTGCGTTTCTTTTGAATATAAAAACTATTTACAATAAACAACGGACTAAGTAATAATAAAAAAATAGTCATGGGTAAATTTACCCAAAGAGAAATGCTTAAAATTATGACCAGTTTCAATAAATTTGCTAAAAGGCGGGGGCATTGTTTTACTACGAAATCCGTATGGATATCTATATCGGTAAATCTATAAGCGTTCTCACCCGCAGATTTGGACTGGAAAAATTCTAAATCCAGAGAAAAGAATTTCCTGATAAACTTATTTACAAAATCAAGCTTCAACTTGATCATCATTTTATTATTTGCTACATCTTCCAACGCCGAAAATAAAGTGCTGAGAATAAATATTACCGCCCCCCAAATAGAAATATTCATAAACCGGACGAAATTTCTGGTTAGAAAAGCGTCATCCATATATAGCTTGGAAAGAAAAGGCGCGGCCAGAGCGAAACTGCCGGAAATTAATTTCAATAAAACCAAAAAAGATATTTGTTTTACGCAATAAACGGGAAATTTTTTGAAAAAAGATTGGAAGATCCTAAAATTCATCATAAGTTAATCTACCAGTGGCATTAAACTGCAAACCAGCTACCTAAAGCCTAGTGTATCTATATACCCACAATCCATCGAACTCGGTACTTAAATCCCGGTTATACAACTTTTTCATTTCGCGGTTTACTGTTTCAGAATTATCATCTAATCCTTTATTGCGCTGCCAGTTGCAGGAAACCACCCATATTCTCTTGGCATCAATTGAAAGCAGATCCTTAATATTTATACTTCCTGGACCGGATACATACGGCCTATTCCAATTAGAATCAATCGCTTCCGGAGCAAACAAAAAAAACTGCGTTATTTTTTTATTCCCGGAATAGAATTCAAAAACTTCCCGGGAGGAAGGATTTGTATGCATAATTATATCACCTGATTTAAGATTATTTTCTATAAACTTTAGCGCCGGTTTAAATGGTTTTTTTAAAACTACCCCAAAATGGTACTCCAACCTTGTAGTCATTAAATTGCGGTAATAGCCTGATATGCTAATAAGTGAAATAACTAAAAAACCACACATCACAATATATTTTATCTTCTTTTCTTTCAAATTATCAATCGCTAAACCTAACAAAAGATAATAATACGGGCTGAAAATAATAAAGCCGCGGTCTAAATAAATCGGGAAAAATATTTTTGAAAACATAAAAACCAATCCCAGTGGAAAAAAAATTAATAACACAACAAAAATAAAATCTCCAACCTCTCTTTTTTTTATTATGCTTAAAAATCCCCGCGCCAGTATTATTAAAAACAATAAATTCAGGAACCAATATAACTTAAATGGGACATTATATCCTAAATTAAAATTTCCTATCGTGACAATTAATGATTTTAAGTTCGCAATGGGGACCCAAAAACCTCCTTGAACATACAAAAACTTAAAAATAAAATAGTTTATGCGGAATAAAAAGATCAGAAATACTAAACAAAAAATTAAAAACAACTTTAAAGACAGATGTTTCCTTGCAGTTATGAGCGCAGCTAAAAATTGAGCAACAAGCAAAAAAATAAAATAATAGGAAATATCTGAATAAAGGCCTAGGATAGAAAATATAATATAATTAACCCCGCATCTAATTTTGCTTTCTTTTAAAAATCGGTATAAAAAATAGGTAGAGAGGATGCTTAAAAGCACGCTTAAGCTGTAAGGCCGTGCTTCTTGGGCATACCAAAGGTGAAAACTTGAAAAGCATATAATCAATGAAGCATATAACCCCACCCGGCCGTTAAAAATTTTTTTACCGAGTAAAAAAAGGCAGGGAATGCTGGCAACACTAAACACTAGCGAAGGAAAACGCACCGCAAACTCCGAAACACCGAATGACTTTATCCAATAATGCAGGACCCCGAAATAAACCGGCGGATTCCAATTATGCAAAAAATATTTGGAAATCGAAACACTAGATACTTCATCATACCAAAAATCAGATGCACCTAAACGGTAAAACCTTAACCCGAAAGCAATAACCGAAATAATTAATACTGCCCAAAATTCCTGATTTTTAATTAACTTTAATTTTAAGTCCTGCTTTTGTTTAAAAATTCCCAACTGGCCTCCCGGTTAATCTGATAAGCTGCAGCAAAAAAGCAAAACATGCCTGCCAGCCAGCTTTAGTCCTGCCTCTATTTCTGGCTGCAAAAGAATAAGGCAGCTCATAAACCTGTTTATAGCTGCCGATTGCCAAAACTTCTAAAAGAATCTTATAACCCGCTGGCTTTAGCGCCTGACATTCTATTACCTTGCGGCGTAATATAAAAAAACCGGATAATGGATCCTTAACTGACTTAAATATTTTTGGGACAAAAATTCTACCGAATAAAATAGCAAAACCTGACCTTAAAATTTGCTGGAAACTCCGATTTAAAACCTTGCCACCAGCTACATACCTACTAGCTACTACAATATCAACCTTATTATTATTAATAATCTTTCCAAGCATCTCCTCAAGGATCTCCGGAGGATGCTGTAAGTCTGCGTCCATAACCCCCAGGATTTCACCCTCAGAAACATCCCAACCGCTCATTACAGCAGTAGCCAGTCCTCTTTTATCTATCCGGCGAATAACCTTTACCCGTTTGTCTTTTTTTGCCAGGCCTTCCGCAACCGTCCAGGTCATATCCGGACTATCATCATCTACAATAATAATCTCATAATCAAAAGGAAAGTTAACTAAAGCACCTATTATTCTTTGATATAATTGCTGAAGATTTAGATATTCGTTATAAGTGGGTACAATTAATGAGAATCTGACTGGCATAATTGTCTTAGCATTTACTCTTCATCATCAACTACCTGGCCATGGATGTCAACTACTCTATCTTGTGAACTACGGGTTTGCGTATGCCGGTCTTGCCGGCCTAACTGGCGGCTGATCCGGGAAACCATAAGCCTGACCTTCAGGATAAAGATCAGGACCAAAATTGCTTCAAGCCCCAGCCATAACCCAGTAGACCCCAGGATCATCCTGCCAAAGAACAGGTTAAAAATAATTAAAAACGGCAAAAGACAACCCGAATTACCCATCCAAAAATATCCGGCTTGAGGCATTAAAATTTCTCCCAATGTAATACCTCTTTTAATCCTTTTTTGGAGGCGATTTTGAAAGCACCTCTCTCTTTAGGGTAGCCTAAAGCGACTAAACTTACCAGTTTCATCCCTGCCGGCGCCCCCAGTAGATCGCAAACCTCTTGAGCATACGGCTTCTTATCACCGGCAATCCAGCAGGAGCCGATCCCTAAAGCGGCAGACGCTAAAAGTATATTGCAGGTAGCCGCACTGCCATCCTCAAGGTAATATCTGGTATCAATCGAAAACACGGCAATGCATGCCACTGCCCCCTGAATCGGCTTAGCATTATCCCCTAACCCGGCCAAACGGTTTAATTTCTCCTTATCCGTAATCACCACAAATTCCCAGGGCTGGATATTCCTGGCGGTAGCGGCAAACCTGGCAGCATCCACAATCTGCTCCAGCTTATTTTTAGGCAGATCTTTATTATTAAACACCCGGACACTCCGGCGAATCTCTAAAAATTTTATAAATTTATTCATTAAAGCACCTCTTTTAATTTAAAGCAGAGAATTTAAATTAATTTTTTACGCAGGTCTTCAGGAATGGCTTGCGGCTTAAACGACTTATCTACGCAGACAAGAATAGTCTTAGCTTTAATAATTAAACGTTTATTTTGATTATAGATTTCGTGTAGAAATTCAATACGCACCCCCGACATTTCTCCGGTCTGGGTCTTTACATCCAGCTCATCGCCATAAACTGCCGGGGCCTTATAATCAATCTCCTGCCGGGCGACGACAAACATTACTCCGGAATCAGCTAATTGCTTAATGGATGCACCTTTTTGGGCAAAATATTCCGTGCGCGCCTCCTCCAGGAAATTAAGGTAGTTGGCGTAATAAACGACTCCTCCGCAATCCGTATGATGGTAATAAATACGCTGTTTCATTGCTTTTTCAATATATCTTTAAATCCTGCGCTTGTCAATATTTTCCCCGGCAAAATAATCATTCCGGATACTTTTAAGCCGGACAGAAACGATCCGGCTATTCAAATCCGCCTCAAACGGCACTCTTACCTTTAAATAGTTATCGGATAACCCATCCAGAAAACCCGCAGCACCGCTGGGCTGGCCTTCAATCAAAACTTGCGCAGAGCTGCCGGTAAACTTACGCATAAAATTTTGGCGGCAGGCAGAAGCTACCTTGGCCAATTGATCACAGCGTAAACGGATAATCTTCGGATCTACCGGCTCTTTGAACCCCGCCGCTTTAGTTTGCGGCCGGACAGAATACGGAAAGATATGGACTTTTAACGGCATAATTTCTTTGACTAATTTAACCGTATTTTTAAAGTTGTCTTCAGTCTCCCCGGGAAAGCCGATCAGGCAATCGGTAGTAATAGCTATCCCGGGAATAGCCGCTTTTAATCTACCGATCAGATCCCCATATACTTTAGCCGTGTATTTGCGATTCATCCGTTTCAAAATATCGTCATCCCCGCTTTGAATAGGAATGTGCAGATGCCGGCAAAATTTTTTACTCTTCTTAAAATATCCGATCAGCCCCGGGCTGACATCGCCGGCTTCGATTGAGCTAAGCCTTACCCTTAATAAACCCTTAACCTTCTCCAGATCAACAAGAAGATCTACCAATCTTTCTTTGTCCCCGGAATCCTTGCCGTAAGCCCCCAGGCAAATCCCGGTCAAAACGATTTCCTTATACCCACAGGCAGCCAATTGCCTGGCCTCTTGGAGTACTTGCGCTATTTTTTTACTACGCGGCCTACCCCGGACCAAGGCGACTTTACAATAAGTGCAAAAATTATCACAGCCATCCTGAATCTTAAGAAAAGCGCGTGTATGCTGGTAGAAGCTGCTTATTTTTTCAGGGAAAAATGACTTTTTGACAATCAGGCTGACGCCTTTTATTTTTTGTATCTGCTCCCAATCATTTTCTACCAGGCAGCCGGTCACGATCATTTTCGCCTGCGGGGCCGACTGAATGCAGCGGCGGATAATATTACGGGATTTCTGGTCAGCTCCGGAGGTAACCGTGCAGGTGTTGATCAAAAAATAATCCGGCCGCAGGCCACTTTGCGCCTCACGGAAACCCCGGCTTAAGAACCTTTCGCGGATACTCTGAGTATCATATTGGTTGGCTTTACAGCCAAGCGTAAAAAATTTTATCGTCGGATTAATTTTGCGCATTAAGTTTGATAAAACTGACTGCCGCAATTGCTGCGGTATCCACGCGCAGGACCTGCTGACCCAGGTTCACCGGTAAGAATCCCGCTTCTTTAGCCAAGGCAATCTCCGGCGGAGAAAAATCCCCTTCCGGACCGATTAACAATATTACCTTCTTAACCGGATTAGCGGCATGATTTAAAATATCTTTAAGCGTTTTTCTTTCTTCTGTTAAGGTCGGGATCAACTTCAGATCAAAATCACCTGAATTCAGAACGGCATCCTTAAACGTAGTTACCGGTTTAACCGCTACCAGGCTTGAACGCTGGCTCTGTTTAACCGCGCTCAGGGCGATCTTTTCCCAACGCTTAAGCCGCTGAATCTTCTTTTGTTTATCCAGCCGGACAATTACCCGTTCAGTTTCCAGCGGTATAATACAAACAACTCCCAACTGAGTCAGCTTATCAATAATATCATCCATCTTTACGTTTTTAGGAATCGCACAGGCAACCGTAATCTGTATTGCTAAATCATTAGACGGCTTTTTTTCCCTGATCAGAAGTTTCGCCGCGCTTACACCCACATCCATAACTTCTGCCAGGTATTCATTGCCTACCCGGTCAAAGACGGCGACAGTCTCTTTAGGCTTTACCCGCAAGACATCCTTAAAATGGTGGAATTGTTCCGGATCATCTAAAATCATAAATTTAGCCGATGGATCGATTTTTTCAACTAAAAACCTGTTCATTTTTCCGAAAAGACCTCCGCACTAAATATATAAAGCTCGGTATCTTTATGTTTCCAGGCATCATAAACCAACCCGGCCTTCTCAGAGCATAACTTGTTTAAAAACTCCTCCTTGCTCCAACCGGTTTCCGCAGCTACCTGCGGCAAGAATACCCCGCTCTGCGCGCCCCGGCGCACCAATACTCCATGTTTGCCTAATTCAATCTTATCGGCAGAATCAATCTTTTCTAAAGGAGAAAGCGCCGAAATCTCTATTTCAATGCTTTTAAGCTCGGAAAGTTTAAGCGGCGCAAAACGCGGGTCATCGACTGCGGCTTCAATTGCCATATCGCGCACTGTCAGATACAGGGGCTGGTTACCGACGAGATTTCCGATACACCCCCGCAGCTGCCCAAACTGGTTAAGCGTTACAAAAGCCCCCATTTTCTGATTTAATACCTGGTCGGATTCACTAACTGCCAGTTTCTTACCGGCCTCCAGATAAAGTTTAATCGATTCACGGGCGATCTCTAAAAGCCTTTTTTTTTGAACAACTGTCAACATCTTCTCCTCCTCTGCGCCAAAAACCGCACAACTGGCATAACCTACCGTCCAGGATCCCTTAACCAGCTTATCGGTTACCAGTGCCGAATTTGTATGGTCTAAAACTTCTAATTTATTATAACCCAATTCACCGGCCAATCCTAAAGCAATTACCGCAGCGATCCCTCCGCAGGCCTGGGCCCGATTATCGCGCAAAGCATAATATAACCCCTGATCATCCATACTCCTGATTAAATCTAAAGTCAGACTGTCGATAATTTCAGCTTCCCGGTAATCATAGCCGTGATACAGGTCGCTTGAGACTACTACTAAAACATCCTTGCGCTCACCGATTGCCTCTTTAAGCAATAACGCAATCCTTTTGCAGCTTTCCAGAGAACAATCCCCTAAGATTACCGGAACGATTTTAAATCCGGCCAATGCTTTTTGCAGAAAAGGCAGCTGCACCTCTACTGAGTGTTCATGGTTAAAAGCAGCCGGATCAATGAAGATATCCGCATCTTTACCGGTAATGGCTTTAGTAAACTCATCATCAACTCTAATTTTACCTAAAGGCGTCACAAATGAACCGGCAGGATACACCGCTGCTCCGTTAAAAGCACGACGATGGCTGTTCCCCAGGACAATTACGATCTTATACGCTTTATTTTTAATCAGCTTATATCCGAAGGAAGCGGTTTGTCCGGAATAGCCATACCCGGCATGCGGGCTGATCAGCATAAAAACATCTCCGGAGAAAGGAGTAATTTTAGCCCTGATGAAAAAATTATCAATCATTTCCGACAAAGTTTCTTTAGATGCCGGATAGAACTGGCCGTTAAATTCCGGCTGTTTAACTAATTCGGCAAAGCCGACGGAGAAAAATGAAACAACCAGAAAGTAAATTGTGCGGATTAGTTTGGGAAACATGATGGAAGTTTTATTATGGTGGCGCCCCGCTCGCTGCTCGGCTTATCGCCTCGCCACGCTCGCTTGGGTGCCACATAACTTTTTGCTTATCGCAAAAAGTTATGTGGAGCTGAGGAGGATCGAACTCCT
>CAZEBD010000018.1:7389-15650 GCA_964510625.1 uncultured Planctomycetales bacterium | reverse complement strand
CCGCAGGCGGTTATCCGAAGAATTATTTTAACGGAGCCCAGATCCGCGGTTTAGATGTTGCCGCAACCCTGCCGGATGTGGTTGTATTCCATGCCGGGACTAAAAAATCCGGGGATCAGATCTTAACCAGCGGAGGCAGGGTTTTAGGGGTGACCGGATTAGGCGCGACAATTAAAGAGGCAATCGACAAGTCCTATGCGGCCGTAGAAAAAATAAATTTTGACGGAATGCATTACCGCAAAGACATCGGCCACAAAGCTATAAATTAGGGACGGTTCTCAAGACAAAGCTAAACTGTCCCCATAGAGGAGGATAAATGAAAAAAATCAGCATTCTTATGGGAAGTCAGTCGGATCTGGAGACAGTAAGCCAAGCAGTAAATGTGCTTAAAGAATTTAAGGTGGATTTTGACTTAAAGGTCTTATCCGCCCACCGCACTCCGCGCGAGGTCGCCCGGTATGTGGAAAGCGCCCCGGGCAAAGGCACAAAAGTCTTTATCGCGGCTGCCGGAATGTCAGCGGCCCTGGCCGGCGTTGTAGCTGCGCACACGACTTTGCCGGTCATCGGCATACCGATTGAGACCAAAAATTTAAAAGGCCTGGATTCGCTTTTATCAACGGTGCAAATGCCTCCGGGAATACCGGTAGCCTGTATGACCATCGGTAAATCTGGGGCCAAGAATGCCGCGCTTTTTGCTTTGGAGATCCTGGGCATTAGTGATCCTAAGATCAGCGCAAAACTCTCCGATTATAAAAAGAAAATGCGCCTTAAGATCAAGCAGACTAAGATCAGGTTATGAGTTTGACTAAAACGCTTAAAGTTAATCCGGTTAATCCTGAAGAGGAGCTCATCCGCCAGGCAGCTAAAGTTATTGCTGGCGGTGGATCAGTGATCATTCCTACGGAAACGGTTTACGGGATTGCCGTAAATGCTTCGGATAAAAAAGCGCTGGAAAAACTTTATCAAATTAAAAATCGCCCCAAGGATAAGCCTTTTGCCATATTGATTGCGCAGGAGGAAGAAGTCCGGAAATTAGCGGTTGAGGTTGTACCAGCGGCTTATAAATTGATGCATAAGTTTTGGCCGGGGCCGCTGACTGTAATATTAAAATCCGCGGTTTCCGGTAAGATAGGCCTGCGTATGCCGGATCATCCGGTAGCTTTAGCGGTGGCTGCGGAGTCCGGAGTTCCCATAGCCTGCCCGTCGGCAAATATTTCCGGCCAGCCCGCTCCGATAGATTGTGGGCAGGCGCTTAAAGATCTGGATGGCCAGGTGGATCTGGCGCTTGACTCCGGAAAAACTAAAATCGGCCTTGAGTCTACTGTGGTTGACCTGACACTTGAGCCGCCGCAGATTGTCAGAAGCGGGGCGATTAAAGATGAACAGATCCAGGCGGTAGTCAACTCTAAACATGTGCTTTTTGTTTGCACGGGGAATTCCTGCCGCTCGGTAATGGCTGAGGCTTATTTAAAGAAGCTTTTAGAAAAGCAAAAAAGGACCGATATCCAGGTCAGTTCAGCCGGGATAATGGGGATGGCCGGCACCGGAGCAAGTTTTGAGGCCAGAGAAGTGCTGGCGCAGGAAGGTATCGATGTATCCGGCCACCGGGCGCAAAGGGTGAGCCGGGAGTTATTGGATGGGTCCGATATCATTTTAGTGATGGAGGAGATCCATGAGGAAAGGCTTCTGAGCCTGGCCCCGGAGGTAAAAAGAAGGCTTTTTTTATTAAAGGAATTTGCTAAAATAAATGATAGTAACCTGAATATCGCTGACCCTGCCGGAAGTTCCCTGGAATTTTACCGGGATACTTTTTTGACGATTAAAGATGCTGTAGAAAGGATAGCCAAAATATTATGAGTAAGATATTGATTGCTTCGGATCACGCCGGTTTTATCTTAAAAGAAAAGTTAATTGCCTATCTCTTAAAGAAGGGGATCGGGGTTAAAGATTTAGGTACTCACTCTTTGGATAGCTGCGATTATCCGGTGTATGCTTATGAATTAGCTAAAAATATCTCAAACGGCAAATTTAAACGCGGCATACTTATTTGTAAAAGCGGGATAGGTACAGCAATTGTGGCCAACCGGTTCCCCGGAGTACGCGCCGCACTCTGCCATAATTTATTAATAACTAAACTTAGCCGCCAGCATAATGACAGCAATGTCCTGGTGTTGGGCTCGGCGTTTGTCAAACCGGATTTAGCCAAGCGGATGGTTGTGGCCTGGTTAAATACTAAGTTTGAAGGCGGCAGGCATTTAAGGAGAGTAAAGTTAATTGACCAGATCGATAAAAAAATAAGGAGCTGTGCAAAGTGAAACATTTAAAGCAATCGGACCCGGAAATTTATGCAGCAATCAAAAAAGAATTAGGCAGGCAGAATGATAATTTAGAGCTGATTGCCTCGGAAAATTTTGCGTCTTTAGCGGTTTTAGAGGCGCAAGGCTCGGTGTTAACCAATAAATACGCTGAAGGTTATCCGGATAAGCGCTGGTATGGCGGGTGCGAATACGTCGATATTGTAGAGACTCTAGCGATTGAACGGGCTAAAAGCATCTTTGGCGCCGAACATGTCAACGTCCAGCCGCATTCAGGAAGCCAAGCCAACATGGCGGTATATTTTGCCGCGGTTAACCCGGGGGATACGGTTTTAGCGATGGATTTAGCTGCCGGCGGACACCTTACGCATGGCCATCCACATAATTTTTCCGGTCGGTTTTTTAAGATGATCGGTTACGGTGTAGATAAGAAGACCGAGGCCTTAGATTATGATGCGATTGCGGAGTTAGCTAAGCTGCATAAACCTAAGATGATCTTGGCCGGAGCTTCAGCGTATCCGCGCACGATTGATTTTAAGAGATTCCGCCAGATTGCCGATAGCGTGGGAGCATATTTATTTGTGGATATGGCGCATATTGCCGGTCTTGTAGCTGCCGGCTTGCATCCATCTCCGGTGCCTTACGCGGAATTCGTCAGCTCGACTACGCATAAAACATTACGCGGGCCGCGCGGCGGGTTTATTCTTTGTAAAAAAGAGTTCGCCAAAAAAATTGACAGCCAGATTTTTCCCGGAATTCAGGGCGGGCCGTTAATGCATGTGATTGCCGCCAAGGCGGTAGCTTTTGGCGAGGCATTAACCGCAGAATTCAGGCAGTATCAGACGCAGCTATTGCATAACGCCGAGGCGCTGGCCAAGGCATTAGAGAAAAAAGGTTTCCGCATTGTCTCCGGCGGTACAGATACCCATCTAATGCTGGTGGATCTGAATCCTAAAAATGTTACCGGAAAAGATGCTTCCCGGATATTGGGAGAGGTCAATATTACCGTAAATAAAAACATGATTCCTTTTGATGATAAAAGCCCGATGGTGACTAGCGGCATCCGTTTAGGTACTCCGGCGGTAAGCACCCGTAAAATGAAGGAGTTGGAAATGCAGATGATTGCCAGCCTGATTAATGATGCGCTGGAAAATTCCTCAAACCTTGAAAAATTAGCACAAGTTAAAAAAGAAGTAATCGCTTTAACCAAAAAATTTCCACTTTACGCGGAGCTATTTTAAAAATGAAAAAGAAAATCGCCATGCATAAGCGTCCAAGCTGGGATGAATATTTTTTAGAGATGGCAGGCCTGGTGGCCAAGCGTTCAACCTGCCTACGCCGCAGTGTAGGAGCGGTTCTGGTCAGGGAAAAAAGAATTTTAGCTACCGGTTATAACGGCGCGCCCAGTGGCCTGGAGCATTGTTTTGAGGTCGGCTGCCTGCGTCTGAAATTAAAAGTTCCATCAGGTGAGCGCCATGAATTATGCCGCGCCTTGCATGCCGAACAGAACGCGCTCATTCAGGCATCTTTGCATGGCATAAGCGTAAAGGGATCGACATTGTATACCACCACCCAGCCATGCGTAATTTGTGCTAAAATGCTGATTAACGCCGGGATAAAAGAGATTGTTATGACTCAAGGCTATCCGGATAAAATGGCGATGGATTTCCTAAAGAAAGCCAAAATCAAAGTGAGGAAAGGCTAAATGCGCTGTCCGTCTTGCGGATGTAAAGAAGATAAGGTCGTTGATTCCCGCGCTACTGCTGAAGAATCTGCAGTCAGGCGCCGCCGCGAATGTTTAAAGTGCGGCAAGCGCTTTACGACTTATGAATATGTCGAAGAGGTATCGCTTTTAGTAATTAAGAAGGATGGCCGCCGGGAGGCCTGGGACCGCAAGAAAGTTTTAGCCGGGATTATCCGTGCCTGCGAAAAACGTCCGGTGAGCGTTGAGAAGATGGAGGAGGTGGCTACCCAGGTTGAACGGGTGCTCCAGAAAAAAAGCGACCGCGAAGTCCAAGCCAGCCGGATCGGTGAACTGGTGATGGAAAAATTAAAATTAATTGACGACGTCGCCTACGTGCGTTTTGCTTCTGTATATCGTCAATTTAAGGACGTCGGGCAATTCATGGTAGAATTAAAGGATATTCTGGGGAAAGACAAGAAAAAGAAGTAAGTGATCGGTGGGCCTAAAAAGCTGTCGCCGTATAAAACTGCACTTTTTCCGTTAGGTTTTGTCCTTTATTACGTCAATTAAGCTAAGGATAATTAATTGATGTATTAATCAGGGAAATGGTAAGAGGTTTTATATTTATGGCAAAAGAAAAAACACTTCATAAGATTATTATAGGTGATTCACGTCGCATGGAAGAGGTTGAAAGTGGCTCAGTCCATTTGGTGGTTACATCTCCGCCTTATTGGCAGTTGAAAGACTATGGGAGCAATGATCAGATAGGTTTTAATCACAGTTACGAAGAATATATTAACAATCTTAATCTAGTTTGGGATGAATGTTATCGTGTTTTAGGGGATGGGTGTCGGTTGTGCGTTAATATAGGGGATCAATTTGCTCGTTCAGTATATTACGGTCGATATAAAATTATCCCAATTCGCACTGAAATAATAAAGTTTTGTGAAACAATAGGATTTGATTACATGGGTGCGGTGATATGGCAAAAAGTTACCACTTGTAACACAACGGGTGGAGCTACTGTCATGGGTTCTTTCCCGTATCCCAGAAATGGAATTTTAAAAATAGATTATGAATTTATATTAGTTTTTAAGAAACAGGGTACTACAAAACTAGTTAGCCAAGAAATAAAAGAAAAATCTAAAATGACAACTGAGGAGTGGAATCAATATTTCTCGGGGCATTGGAATTTTGCTGGTGAAAAGCAAGGTAAACATCTTGCGATGTTCCCTGAAGAATTACCCAAACGTCTTATAAAGATGTTTACCTTTGTGGGCGATATCGTTCTTGACCCATTTTTAGGAAGTGGGACAACGACCTTAGCGGCGAAGAATCTCGGTAGAAACTCGGTTGGATATGAAATCGCCGATGCTTTTTTAACAGTAATCAAAGATAGGATTGGATGCAGTCAGAATCTTTTTTCTGGAGAAAGCATCTTTGAGATATCGAAACAAAAAAGGATAACTGTTAATTTTTCAAAGGAAATCCAAAAATTACCCTATATTTTTAAAGATCCAATTAAGTTTGATAAAAAAATAGATCCTAGGAAATTGCAGTTTGGATCGAAAATTGATAAAAATGGCGGTCAACGGGAAGATTATTTTACGGTCAAGGAGGTAATTAGCCCTGAGATTGTGAAGTTGAGCAATGGATTGACCGTGAGGCTCTTGGGTGTTAAGCAGGATTTTTTACAGAATGGTAAGGCAACAGAATATTTAGTTAAAAAGGCTCAAGGCCAGAAGGTCTTTTTGAAATATGACCAAACAAAATATGATTCCGATAATAGGCTGTGCTGTTATCTTTACCTCCAAAATAAAACTTTTGTCAATGCTCACTTGATTAAAAGCGGCTTGGTAGATGTTGATAATGAGGTGGAATATAAATATAAATCAAAATTTTTAGAACTCAAGGGAGTCGCTAATGGCTAAAGAATGGATTTTAAATAGCGCAATGAACCGTTTTCAGTTTAACTTTAGCCGGAACGTTGGTAAGGTGTCAGAAGAAATAAGAAAATGTTCTCCTAAAACGGTGCAAGATTGGAAACAGTATTATTTAGGGAATGTTAGAAAAAAAGAGCACATTGAAGAATTAGGGAGAAGGCTATTTGTAAAGATTACTGAAGTTCTTCCAGCAGAAATTCAAGAAATAACAGAGCGGGATTGCATAGATTACATGTTTGAAGTAGTCATAGACAGGACTTTTGATGGCTATCAAACAGAAATTCAAACAATTTATGGGCAGCTGGAAAATATTCTGGGAATCAAAATAGAGCCCGCTTCAGATGATTGGGATCGTTTGTATAACGTCGATTTCTTTATCAAGGTTAATGATAAATATATTGGTCTTCAAATTAAGCCTGCGAGCGGGACTTCGCATATTACTCAAATATTTCAAGAAAGGTCTCAGCAGGCTATTACACATGAGAAATTCTCTAAGAAATATGGCGGGAAGGTCTTTTATGTAATTTCAGTTAAAGAAGGGAAGCAAAAGACGATTCAAAATACAGAAGTAATTGAGGAAATTAATCAAGAAATTAAGAGATTGCGTGATGAATAAAGCGTCCGGTAAAGAAAAAATTAAAAAAGCTTTAAAAACTGGAATAGCAAATGCTAAGAAAGCTGATGAGTTGCAGAAAGAAACAGGTGTTGATAATAGTAGAACGCAAGAGCCTATACGCGGCATAATCAGAGAGCTCATAGCGGAAGGATTACCTATAGGAAGCTTGCCTGAATGTGGATATTGGATAATAGATAATAGAGAAGAATTAAATAGGGTAATTAAGAATCTTAAGAGTAGAACAAAAGGAATTCAAAGCAGGATTTACGAAATTAGAAAAGCTTTTAGAAGCGCTTGTTGTTAAATACCCTGGAACTTCTATTTTCTTAATTTCAAAATGAGGGATTAAAATTGAGTTAAGTATCAAGGCAGCCACTAAAGGATGGGGTTGCTTTTTTTATTTAATTTTTATAAAATCCTGAACAACTATCATTTTGTATAATAATTTAGATGGTTAGAAAAATTTGTATTTTTGGCAGTTATAAAGATTTAAGCAAGAATGAAAAGGACGAGGTTATCCGGTTGGGTAAGCTTTTGGCTGAGAAAGGCGCCACCGTAATATCCGGTGGCTTTGGCGGGACGATGGAGGACATCTCGCGCGGGGCAAAGGCTGCCGGCGGTAAGACCATTGGCGTGACCTGGTATAAATGGGAGAAGCCGATTTATAGTAAGGCCAATGATTTTATTGATGAAGAGATTGTTGCCGATACCCTGTTTGAGCGGATTGATATTATGCTCAAGAAAGCGGATGCTTTTATTGTGCTCCCCGGGGGGACCGGAACATTATTAGAGCTATCTGCAGTACTTGAACACCTCAATAAAGGCTTGATTGATTTTAAGCCGATAATTATGTTAGGAGATTTCTGGAAGCCGGCTTTAAGCTGCTTGAAAAATGAACCGGTATTGAGTGAAAGAATAAAAAGTAAAGGCAAGATTTCTTGTTGCAATGAACTGGTTACTTTTGTTAAAAACGTAGATGAGTGCATTGAAAGGCTGATATGATTACAATAGAAGTCGATAAGAAAACTTGCGCCGGGGATGGTAAATGTGTTGAGATCTGCCCGATGCATATATTAAAAATGAATGAGAAGGAGCGCGTGCCGGAATTTATTCCCGGAGGCGGAGAGGCCTGCATTAATTGCGGCCATTGTTTTGCATTCTGCCCGCCAGGGTCAATTAAGCTTTCTACGATGGATGTTAAAGATGCTTTGCGTCTGGACCGCGCTAAGCTGGCTAAGCCCGAGCAGGTGGAGCTTTTACTTAAAAGCCGCCGCTCGATCCGCAATTATAAAGATGAGCCTGTAGCTCAAGAATCAATTGAGAAACTTTTAGATATTGCCCGCTATGCTCCATCCGGAATCAATCGCCAACCGGTCAGCTGGATCGTGATCACCGGTAAAGATAAAATCCATGATTTAAGCGCCTTGATCGTTGAATGGATAGATGAGCTTTTGGCGGCGCAAAACCAGATGGCGATATCTTTTCGTTTTGACCGTTTAAGTAAAGCCTGGAAGAATGGAGAGGATTTAATTTGCAGAGATGCGCCTTGTATGGTTATTGTTTATGGCATTAAAGATGACCCGATGGTTCCGCAGTCTTGCACTATCGCGGCTACCTATCTGGAGCTGGCGGCATTTGGCTTTGGGCTGGGCGCCTGCTGGGCCGGTTATGTGAATATGGCAATCAACATGTCTGAAAAAGTA
>CAZEBD010000018.1:5881-7340 GCA_964510625.1 uncultured Planctomycetales bacterium | reverse complement strand
CATCCAAAGTTTCGTTATAGCCGCATACCCTTGCGTAATCCTGCTAAGATCATTTGGAGGACAAAGAATGATTAATAAATGTAAGGCCGTTTTAATTATGTTAGTTTCTTTTTTAGTTTTGGTAGTTAATGTTGTTTTTGCCTGTACGGATTTTCAGGTTAAGGCTGAGGATGGCACCGTGGTTATCGGGCGTTCCATGGAATTCCCCGTTGATCTGCATTCTAATGTGGTTATTGTGCCTGCCGGAGAAAAGTTTACCAGTATTAATGATAAGGGCATTGAAGGGATAAGCTGGATGAATAAATACGGTTTCCTGGGGGTAGATGCCTACAA
Source organism: uncultured Planctomycetales bacterium (assembly GCA_964510625.1). Taxonomy (GTDB): domain Bacteria; phylum Omnitrophota; class Gorgyraeia; order Gygaellales; family Profunditerraquicolaceae; genus UBA6249. Next base: position 7,007 of record CAZEBD010000018.1, on the reverse strand, counting down.
CCTTAAGAATTGTTATGTTGAAGCTTTTAATGAAAAGGGCCTGGCTTTTGATGCTCTGATGTTTACCGGCGCTGAGTATCAGAAGGCTGAGCCGGGTAAATTTGTGACCATCGCCGATTTTGGCTCATGGCTGGCGGGGAATTTTGCGACAGTGGATGAGGTAAAAGAAGCCTTGCCTAAAGTAAATGTCGCAGGCACCAGCATTAAAGAAGCAGGCGGAGATCTGTATATGCATATTGCCCTGCATGATGCTTCCGGAAAGAACCTGGTAATTGAATTTATTGGCGGTAAAGTGGAGGTTTATGATAATCCGTTAGGGGTGATGACTAACCGGCCGGATTTTCAGTGGCAGATCAACAACCTGAGAAATTATATTAATCTGGATGCGCATGACCGCAAAGACAGGATGCTCAATGGCCTGAAATTAGAGCCAACCGGGGTAGGCAGCGGATTGCTTGGGCTGCCCGGGGATTGGACCCCGCCATCAAGGTTTGTACGCATTGCATATTCTTTGGATGCGGCATTACCGGTCAAAGACGCTGCTGCAGCAGTGAATCTGGCAGAGCACCTCCTGAATATCGTGGATATTCCCAAAGGGGTAATCAAGGAAAATCCTGCTCCTTTAATTCATATGGAAGGTTATGCCCAATGGGTCGTGATTAAAGACTTGACTAACCTGATCCTGTATTATAAAACTTATGAAGATACCGCCTGGAAGAAGGTGGATTTAAAGAAATTTACTCTTACTCCGGGTGAGGCGCAGAAATCTATTGCCATAGACAGTCAACAACAGCAGTCTATCGACGTTAGTGGAGAGTTAAAATAAAACAGGTAAATAAAGCACAATTAGTATTTGCTTGTCTGTTTATATCGTTTTTATTGTCCGGTTGCGGGGGCAGGGTTGGGGCGGGTAAGGGCGGGATAAAGTATATTGTTCCTTTTGATCTTCCCCAGGAAGAAACCGGCGTAATTGATGTAGAAGAGAAAGGAGAGCAAACTTAAAATGATGTTTACTAAAAGAATTATTCTGATCTTGTTCTGTCTGTTGATTCCCGGTTTAGTTTTGGCCCAGGATATTCCGCAGGAAAAGACAAAGGTATTGGTGGTCTATTATTCCCGCACCGGG
>CAZEBD010000018.1:0-5871 GCA_964510625.1 uncultured Planctomycetales bacterium | reverse complement strand
GCACACTGAAATGGTGGCCCAGAAGCTGGCGCAGAGATTTGGCGCGGATTTAGAGCAATTGATCGACCTGCACAAAAGGACTGGCCCATTTGGTTTTACCTCAGCGGGTAAAGATGCGATTATGAAAAATACTACTACCTTGCGTAAACTTAAGTATAACCCGCAGGATTATGATCTGATCATTATCGGCGGGCCTTCCTGGCTTAAACATATTACTCCGGCAGTCAGGACATTTATTACTAAGAATGATTTATCCGCCAAAAAGATCGGCTTATTCGGCACCTGCCATGTTGACGGTGTTGAGGAGGCCTTAGATGAGGCAGCGGCGTTGATCTCGCCGAGCCGGTATAAAAAAATCCCTAAGATGGGGTTACGCGCCGGGGATCTCAAGGGAGAGATGCTTGAGGCAAAGATCGATGAATTTGACCAGGCGATTGAAGGGGCCAAATAAGATGGCCTTCTTAAAGAAAGCCGCGATTCTTTTGGCCAAGATTCTCCTGGGGATCTATCTTCTTTATCTCTTCCTGGCGTTTGTGATCATTCCGTTAGGCGCGCCCTGGGCGATTAAAAGCCAAGGGGCTAAATTGCTTAAGCATCCGGTTAAGGTGCGTGCAGTATTCTTTAATCCTTTTTTGTTGCGCTTTAATATCAATGGGCTATCGATCTTAGACGGCCAGAAGCAGGTAATGGTGGGTTTTGAGAAGTTTTGGGTGGATTTCAGTTTTGTGCGTTTATTTAAAAAAGCGCTGCATTTTGAAGCATTCGGTTTAGACGGCCTGCAGGTTAATGCCCAGCTTTTAGAAGGCAATAAGATTAATCTGATGGATTTAGTTCCGGCCCTGCCGGTGCCGGTTCAAGCCTCCCCGGCTAAGCCGATTCCTGCTGTTTCCGCGCAACCTGCCAAACCGTTACCCTTAGTCACGGTAGAATCTTTTACGCTGAAACAAGGTAAAGTCACTTTTACCGACCAGGCGATTGCCCCTGGTTTTAAAACGGTGATCAGCAATATAGATGTAAACATTACAGGTATCTCGACTAAGCCTGATGCCCAGGTGCGGGTTATTTTTAGCTGCGCCATTGATGATAAAGGAGTGGTTAGTACGGAAGCTTTAATTTCTCCTTTTGCCCAGCCGCTTAAATTCGAATCCGTTTCTTCCCTGAATAATTATCTTCTGACCGTGCTGACTCCTTATGTCGGTAAATATACGGGCCTGGCGGTTGCTGACGGGCAATTTGACATCAAGATGGATTATAAAATTGAAGATAATCAATTAAGGGCTGCGCATAAGATCCTGGTGCAGAATTTCGATTTCGGGGATAAAGTCCAGAGTAAGGATGCCATCAATCTTCCTTATGGATTTGCCCTGGCGTTATTAGAGGATGCTCAGAACCGGATTAAGCTGTCTTTACCGATTACCGGTGATATTAGTAAACCGGATTTTCATTATTTCAATCTGGTGGGGCAGGTTTTGAAGAATTTTTTCTTTAGCCTGATTACTAAGCCTTTTGCTTTTTTAGGCTCACTTGTTGGCGCAGATAGCGGAAGCGAAGAGATGGGGTATGTGCGTTTTCTGCCTGGTAAGATTGACCTGGCTGAGCTGGAAAAAGAAAAATTGACCATATTGGTCAAGGCGTTAAGTGAGCGGCCCAAGCTTCTTTTGAAAGTTAACGGCTGTTTTGATCCGATTGTGGATTGGAAGGCGATTAAAGAAGACGTGTTAAAAAAGGATTTTGAATCCTTAAAAGAAGAATCTATGCGCCTGGAAAGCTGGGTTTATCAGACATTATATCAACGCCGTTTCGGGATAATGGCGCTTTGGAAGCTGACCAAATCTTATCGCTCAAAAGAAGGCGTTTACGATGAGGAAAAGCTTAATGCCGAAATCAAACGCCAATTAATCGAAGATGGTGCCGCCAATAAAGTAGCACTGGCTGTTTTGGCTGAAGCGCGGGCTAAAGTTATTTATGATTTTATCATCGCTGCGGGGTTTGACGCCAAGCGAATAAGCATCGGAGATGTCCAGGAAGCCCAGGCCAGCCTGGGTTTTGTGCCGTTAGAGCTTGCTTTAACGGTTTTTGATAATCCATCGGCCACAAATTAAAAGCGGAAGGAGAAGAGCATGTCTATAGTCAAAGAATTTAAAGATTTTGCAATAAAAGGTGATGCGGTAGATATGGCGGTTGGTATTGTTATCGGAGCTGCTTTTGGCAAGATTGTCAACTCTTTGGTCAATGATGTGATTATGCCTCCTGTCGGGATGTTGATCGGCGGTGTTGATTTTAAGAATTTAGTGGTCACCTTAAAAGAAGCAACCGCTACCCAGCCGGCGGTTACCTTAAAATACGGTATGTTTATTAATAATGTCATTGATTTTCTGATTGTTGCCTGTGCGATCTTTGTGGTTGTAAGGTCAATTACCGCTTTAAAAAAGAAACAAAGTTAATTTGAAAGCACTTGTTAAACATGTTCAGCAATTGCGCCGATGCCGGCGGTGCCGGAAAATGCACCCGCCTCCGGTCAGCGGCGGAGCGGTAGTCAGTAAAATTCTTTTAGTCGGCCAGGCTCCAGGGGATAAGGAGCCAAAACTCGGCCGGCCGTTTGCCTGGACTGCAGGCAAGACGCTTTTTCGCTGGTTTAGCGATGCTGCCGGGGTCAGTGAAGAGCAATTTCGTGCTTCAATTTATATGGCGGCAGTTTGCCGCTGTTTCCCCGGTAAAAATCCTGCAGGCGGAGACCGGGTGCCTTCACCTGAGGAGATTTTAAATTGTTCTGCCTGGCTTAAGCGTGAGATAGATATTCTTAAGCCGGTATTAGTTATCCCGGTCGGGAAACTGGCAATCGCCCAATTTATTCCGCTGCAAAAACTGGATCAGATCATTGGTAAAAAATTCACGGTAAAAGCCGGCCGGCGCCATTTTGATCTTGTTCCTTTGCCGCATCCTTCCGGAGCCAGCCCCTGGCACCGCAAGGAGCCGGGAAAAAGCTTACTTAAAAGAGCTCTGAAATTGATCGTCCGGCACCCGGTATTTATTTAAATACTTTCAAATTCATTGCAATGGTATATAATATAAATCTTAATGATCAGACAGGGAGGGTAAAAGAGTGAATTCGCACAGGTTTAAGTCCATATATGCCACAATCACGCAGTTTTTATGCATAATCTGTATTCATTCCGCAGGCATATTAGTTATGGGCTTAGCAGTATGGCCGGGGGTTCTGTTAATTAATTTTGTCTGGACTAATACCCTGTTATATTCTACTCTTCTGCGGTTGGGGCTGGTTTCGGTTAGTTTAGTGGCCGCATTTTTTGTTTACGGGTTTAGCCTGATCCTGATATTAGGTTTGTTCAGGATAATTTTCAGGTTAAACCTTAAAGAAGGAGAGCACCGTGTTGCTTCTTTGGGGATCTACCGCTGGATGTTTATCAACGGGATGTACATGATCGCTTCGATTACCTTCATGGATTTTATAATGCTTTCTTCGTTTTCGGTTTTATTTTTTCGTTTGATGGGGGCTAAAGTAGGCAAAAATGTGCAGATTAATTCCAAGAAATGTTTTGATTTGTCTTTGCTTGAAATAGGTGATAATGTGGTTATTGGCGGGTATTCAACCATTATGTGCCATTCTTTTGAACGCGGCCGGCTGATTTTGCGTAAAGTGAAAATAGGAAATAATGTGGTTTTGGGTTTGAATTCCGTAGTCATGTGCGGCGCCCAGATCGGCGACGGAGCTTTTATTACTGCCGGAGCGGTCTTAGGCAAGAATAAACAGGTCCCCGCGCACAGCGTGTACGCCGGAGTGCCGGCAGAGGCGCTCAGGGAGCGCAGGGAATTTAAGCAGGAATAAAAAGGGGTAGTAATGCATATTTTCTTAACCGGAGCAACCGGATTTTTAGGCACAGTGCTTTTGCGGGATTTGCTGATTAAAGGGCATACGGTCACGGCTTTAGCCCGCCCCAAGCACGGAGTCAGCGCCAAAGATAGGATAAAGGCGCGTTTATTGGATTATGATGCCGATTTTCATTTTGATAAAGTCATCGGGCATAATTTGTTTATCGCCGAACAGGGTTTTGGAGCAGAATATTTTGGCTTAAACAAAGAAGATTATTTTAAGTATGCAAGCCTCTCGGATATGATTATTCATAATGCTGCCTGTACGGAGCTGGAAGCGGACTGGAGTATTTATGAAAAAGTCAATATCAAAGGCGCTAAAGATGCGATTGAGTTCGCCACCCATATACCCAGCAAGTCCCTGGCTTATACCAGTTCGGCTTATGTCGCCGGTACCCGGAAGGGGAGGGTTTCCGAGGATGAGCTGATCGCCGACGGATCTTTTCGCAACCGGTATGAAAAAAGCAAAGCGATCTCTGAGAATGAAGTGCGTAAAGCTTCTTTAAGCGGCAGGATCCGGGCAATGATCTTCAGGCCCAGCATTATTATTGCCAGTTCCAGGAACGGTTGGATGTGCGAGGAACATCATTTTTTTGATTTTATCTTCCGCCTGTCTTTGATCCATAAAATGATTTTAAAGCAGCTTAATTCTCTGAAGCTTAAAGTAGGTTATCAGTTCCGTATTCCCGGAGACCCGCAGACCACCAAGAATTTTGTTCCGGTTGATTACGTGGCAAATGCGATTGCTCTGCTGATTGAAAAAAACCTGGCCTGGGGAAAGGCCTTTCACCTGACCCATCCTAAGCCGTTGAAACTTAAACTGCTGGAAGGTTATGTCCAGAAAGCTTTGGGATGGATGGAGATCGTGCTTTGTTCAAAAGAAGAGATCCAGGACCTCTCGCCCCTTGAGAAAAGATTCTTCCGCTCAACACAGATCTATGAAAAATATTTCTGGGAGGAGCCGGTTTTTGACCAAAATAACCTGAAAATGGTTTTAGGCAACAGCCTGCCGGTACCGCAGCCGATCTCCCAGGAATTAGTCAGCCAGATCGTGGAGTTTATTAAAGTCAAACATATCCGCCGCAAGCTCTTCAGAATGAACCGTTCCAAACAGGTGTTGGCTGCTGCCAAGGCCTGAATCTCCTTGTAAATCTTTGGATCAAGCTTTATAATAATAACTATGGTTGAGATGGAATTAAATAAAATCGTCATTGACGAAAAGAGGCATGACCAGCTGATTGCCTTAAAAGAAAAGGGCGGCACCCGTATCCTGCCGATTGTCATCGGCTTAAACGAAGCCAGCGCCATCAAATTAAAGATCAGCGGTTTTAACCCTCCGCGGCCGCTTACCCATGACCTGCTTTTTACAATTATCAATGACCTTGAAGCTGCCATCGAGAAGGTGATCATCGATAAGTTAGAAGAAAATACTTTTCATGCTAAACTGGTGATCAAAACCGCGGGGGGCCTTACTAAAACCATTGATGCCCGGCCAAGCGACAGTATCGCATTGGCGGTGCGATCTCATGCCCCGATTTTAGTCGAAGATAGCATTATCAACCAGTATGAGGCGTTTAATAAAGAAAAAAGTTAGCGCCTTTTATATTTTTTCCGCCTGCCCGTATGCTCAAATTCAGTTTAGAAGATAAGAATATTTTAAGGCCGATTTATAATTTTGCCGTAACCCGGAAGGTAAAATTATACCTGGTAGGCGGAGCCCTGCGGGATCTGATCTTGGGCCGCAGCAAAGCCAATCCGGATTTTGATTTTTGTTTAAAAAGCGGCGCTTTAAAATTCGGCAAAGATTTAGCGCGACGATTAAAATGCGCCTTTGTGCTCCTGGATGAGGAGCACGCTGCCTGTCGCTTAGTAAAAAGAATAGGCGGCAAGATTTATACCTTTGATTTTTCGGATTTCCGCGCGCCGAAGCTGGAAAAAGACCTGCTGCGTGATTATGCCAACCCCGACCTGACCGAACCC
>CAZEBD010000017.1:0-16398 GCA_964510625.1 uncultured Planctomycetales bacterium | reverse complement strand
GGCGCAGCTTAAAGCGGTAGCCGCCGGTTTTTATAAACAGGGTAATTTAGAGCTGGCCCAGAGTATCTATGATCTTTATATCGCAGAGATCTCTAAAATCTATACTCCGGAAAAGCTGATCCCGGAGCTTTTTGAGATTGCCAGCCTCTTTGTTTATAAGCCGGCGGGTTTTTATGAGCTGGCTTATGCGGAAAAAATCTACGCCCAGGTTGAGGCATTAGGGCAAAAGGATGCATTTGGGCAGGACACAATCTATCTGCGTGCCTTTAATTTAGAAAAAATGAATGCTTATTCTGATGCGCAGAAATATTACCTGCAGTTGATCCAGGGATATCCGGATTCCCGTTATTTTGATGAGTCGGTTTATAAAACGGCTTTGATCAGCGCTTATGCTTTAGCCGATATTGACGGAGCCAGGAAATATTTTCAGATGCTCGCGGCGGAAAATTTATTCAGCCCCCATGTCATCAGCGCTTTTTACCAGCTGGGGCTCTTAAGCCAATGGGAAGGCAATTTAGATAAAGCCAAAGAGTATTATGATTTGGCGATTATGAATGCTAAAGATAAATACGCCGGAACGGTTGAGGCCGCCCGGGAGCGGCTCAAAGAGATCCAGGAAAATAAACCGATAAATTATAATTTAAAGACTTTCCTGGATTTATCTTTACAAAAAGAGTCGGCACTGCTTGAGTCAAATAAAGCGGAATTAAAATCCTCGGTTTTTATCCTGGAAAAGAATCAGAATAATACCGTTTCTGCCCAAATGAGCATGCCGCAGAGCGGCTGTATGCAGGTAGAACTGCAGTATCTTTGGAGTGGGGATCTGGGGGGCGCTCTCCCTGAGGTTACCCAGAGCAGTGTCCAGAGCGCCTATGCCGACAGCGGGACAAAAGAAATCGGCATGGTAGTCATTTCACCCTCCGGCATGCTTGATCGTGCATTTATCATGCTGGATGTTTATTAGTCTATCCAGCCCCTCCGAAATTAACCGATTCTCTTGAAAATACTTGACTTAAATACTCTTTAGTAGTATAAATAAAATAATATTAATCTATCATTTTCAAGACGCCAAGGATAATTCATAAGATGCGCTCCCCCGATTTAAAAAAAGAAACATTTAATGAAAAAGAAAAACGCAATATCGAGATTTTAGGCATCCTCAGAAGGCGCGGCCCGGTCAGCCGGTCGGATATCTCCCAGGAGATGGGGATCAATATTGTCAGTATCTCCAACTACATCGATGATTTTATCAAGGGTAACCTGGTTTATGAAAAAGAGCTGGATGTTTCTGAGGGCGGCCGCCGCCCGGTGCTCCTGGATTTAAACCCGCGCGCAGGATACGCCATCGGCGTGGGCCTGAATCTGATGAATATGGTGGGGATGCTGGTTGATCTCAAAGGCAATATTATCACTAAGACTCAAATAGCCCGCCCCCAGGCAAATGTCAGGGAAGTTTCTGAATCCCTTTTAGAAATCGTGCGCGAGATCCTCAGGCGCTCCAAAGGTTATGTGGAAAATATCAAAGGCATCGGCGTGGGGATCGCCGGATTGATCAATAAAAAAGACGGTTCGATCCATTGGCCGCAAAAAATGGATCATTACTATACCTACGCCTCAGTTGACCTGCCCTTAAGAGATTTAATGGAGAAAGAATTCAACCTCCAGACCCTGATCGAGAATGATGCCACCAGCGCCTGTTTCGGCGAGCATTGGTTTGATTTAAAAGAAAATTATAAGAATGTCCTGTATATGTTCAGCGGGGTCGGCTGTGGTTTGATCATTAACGGAGAGCTTTACCGGGGGGCTGAAGGTTATGCCGGGGAGGTCTCCGTTTATAATTATAAAGAGCAGGACCTGTTTAGCTGCGACAGCGCTAAACCCTGTTTTATTAAACGCTGGGATATGGATTTGGGGATCCTCCAGGAAATAAAGAAAATACTTTCCAAAGATAAGCAAAAAGCGCAGGATTTTTCGCAGGTTACTTCAGTGGGACTGGAGACTTTGGATTTAAAACATGTTTTCAGCGCTGCCCGCCTGAAGAATCCGGTGGCTCTGGAAGTTTTAGAAAAAGCCGCCAAACGGTTAGGGGTAAAAATCGCTTTTCTGGTAAACTTGCTTAATCCGCAAGTGGTGGTCATCGGCGGAGGATTTGAGGAGGCCGGAGAAGAATTCCTGAATACCGTTAAAGGCACGGTCAATGATTGGGCTTTCCGGGAGTCGACTGCAAATTTAAGGATTATTTATTCTCAGTTAAGAGAGAACGCCGTCGCCATGGGGGCGGCCAGCTTAGTCTTAGAGAAAGTTTTCGCCCAAATATAATAGAGGGGGGATTATGGAACAGAAGACAAAATTTATTATTATCGGCTTGGCCGGTTTATCGATTATTTTCCTTTTTCTTTTCTTTCAGGCCGTAAGCGGTCAGCAGAAACTGGCCCGGGAAAGCAATGATCTAAGGAACGAAAATGCATCCTTGCTTAAGAAAGCCGATAAATTGGAAGGTGATCTTCGGGAGCTGCAGGATAGGATCGGACCGCTGAAGGCTGAAAAAGATAAGGCTGCTGATGATTTAGCGGAGTTAAAGAGAAAATTCGATAACGTGGTCAAAGACCGGGAAGGGTTAATCGGGAAAATAAGGCAGTTAGGCCAGGCCCAGGCTGCTGTGCAACAGGTATCCTCTTCTTCCGCTGCTGCTGCGCCGGAGCCTGCCGTTATACAAACTAACGACGCCTATTGGGGTGGTGTGCTTAAGGAGAAAACCGACCTGGAAATGCAGTTAGCCAGTATTAAGAAAGAGATCCGGGATTTGCAGATCAGTAATGAAACCCTGCAAAGAGAAAAGAGCGTTTTAGAGGTTGATATCAGCGCTTTGCGCGAGGACAAGAAATACCTGGCCAGAGAGTTGGATTATAATAAAAAACTCCTAGATAGTATTTCGCAGGAGGTGGTTCGGGAGAAGAATGATAAAGCCGCCCTTCAGGATACAATTAAAAGCGTCAGGGCCAATAATATGAATATGTCTAAGCAGTTAAAGAACCTGATCGGCCGTAAGGATGCCTTAGATAAAAAAGTCCAGACCTTGCAGGAGGAAAAAGAGACAGCCCAGAAACGCCTGAATGAGATGGAGATGATGCTTACTGATAAGGTGTCTAAGGTTGATGCCTTAAAAAGCGAGTTGGATACGATTAAAAGCGGCAAAGTTCCAGAGGCTGGCAGCGGGGTTAAAGAATCCGTGGAGTTGCCGGCGATCGTCGTGCGGTCGGCCGCGGGCGCAGAAAAAGGCGCAAGTGTCAACATTCAGGAGTATCCCGGCAAGATCCTGGCGGTAAATTTAGACAGTAATTTTGTGGTAATCGATTTAGGTTCAGCCTCCGGGGTCAAGGCCGGGGATATTTTCAGTGTTTACCGCGATGCCCGTTTAATTGGGGCGGTTAGCGTAATCCAGACCAGGTCCGGTATTTCGGCCTGCGATATCAAGAGAATGAATACTCCGTTTAGAATCGGAGATAATGTTAAATAAATGACTCGCACAAGAAAAACTCCCTCCGGTAATATTTCTATTGTTGATGTGGCCCGCTCAAGCGGCGTATCGATTACTACGGTTTCCCGGGTGATCAATAAGATTGGCACGGTAAAAGAAGGCAACCGGGCTAAGGTAATGCGGGCGGTCAAAGAATTAAAATTTCAGCCTTCGGTTTTCGCCCAGCGCTTAGCCACCGGCAAAAGTAATGTGGTCGCCTTGGTCATCCCGCGTTATGAAGGTGTATTCTATTCGTTTTACGCCCTGGAACTTATCCGTGGTGTAGGTACGATGTGTGAAGTCTTAAAGTTAGACCTCTTGCTTCATCTGACGGACGCGCGGACCCCTCTGGCTTTGCGCGGAGTAGGCGGGGTGATTTTTTCGGACATTATCGGTAACCGCGCGCAATTAGAAGATTGCTTGAGCAAAGGTATTCCCAGTGTCGTAATTAATTATTATGTGGATGACCTGGAGGTTTCCTGTATTGCTATTGACAATGCCGGAGGGGCGGAGAGCGCGGTAAATTATTTGATCGAATTGGGGCATAAAAAAATCGCTCATATTACCGGGGATGTGATGACTCAGGCAGCCGCCAAGCGCCTGGAGGGTTATAAACGGGCGCTGCAAAAAAACGGTATTCCGGTAAAACCTGAGTATATTTTTGAGACCGATTATTCCCGTGGCCAGGCTCGGAGTGCGGCGGAAAAATTAGTTAAGTCTGCGGATCCGGCCACTGCGGTTTTTGTGGCTAGCGATGCGATGGCCTTAGAGGTAATGGCGGTTGCCCGCGAACTGGGTAAGAATATTCCGGATGATTTATCGATTGTCGGTTTTGATGATAATCCTTCCGGGCTATACGGGCCGGTTGGCTTGACTACGGTGCGCCAGCCGTTGATCAGGATGGCCGAAGAAAGCGTGAAAGAATTGAACCGCCTGATCGGTTCTGGGAAAAAGGCGCCAAAAAAAATTCTGCTTCCGGCTGAACTGGTGATCCGGGAGTCCTGCAAGCCGTTTTCCGTCGGATAAGCTCTTCCTACAACATATTGTGTATCGTCACAGGCATCAGCCCCATAGGTTGTAAAACTTTTTATTGACAACCTTTGGCAGTTTTGTTATATTGCTGGAAGTAATTTGTTATTAACCTTCCTTATTTAATCGAGGTGAAAAATGGAATCCAAGTTGACCCCCAACGCCATCAAGGTCTTGGAACGCAGGTATCTGCGCAAGGACCAGGATGGAAAACTTATCGAAACTCCGGAGCAGTTGTTTACCCGGGTGGCTAGCGCCATTGCCGCCGCGGATAAACTTTACGGAGCAAACGACCAGGCAGTCAAGGCCTTGCAGGATGAATTTTTTAAAATGATGTCTGGCCTTGAATTTTTGCCGAATTCTCCCTGCCTGATGAATGCGGGAAAAGAGTTGGGGCAGCTTTCTGCATGTTTTACCCTGCCGATTGAAGATTCTATGGAATCGATTTTTGAGACTTTAAAAATCACCAGCCTTATTCATAAATCCGGCGGCGGGACAGGTTTTAATTTTTCACGCCTGCGTCCGAAAAATGCGGTAGTTAAAACTACCGGCGGGGTCGCCTCAGGGCCGATTTCATTTATGCGCGTTTACGATGCGGCAACCGAGGCGGTCAAACAGGGCGGGACGCGGCGCGGGGCAAATATGGGAATCCTGCGTGTGGATCATCCGGATATTATGGAGTTTATCACCTGTAAGGAAAATAATAACCACATCACTAATTTTAATATATCTGTGGCCATTACCGATGAGTTCATCCGCCGCCTGAGCAAGGGGGAAGATTATGATTTAATCGATCCGCATACGCATAAGCCCGTGCAGAGGATCAATAGTAAAGAGGTGTTTAACCTGATTGTTAAGCAGGCGCACAAGAACGGGGAGCCCGGAATTATTTTTATCGACCGGATTAATCAATATAATCCTACCCCAAAATTGGGCATGATCGAAAGTACTAATCCTTGCGGAGAGCAGCCGCTTTTGCCTTATGAGTCTTGCGATTTAGGATCAATTAATTTAGATCAGATGTGCCGGAAAAACGGATCGCGTTGTGAGATTAATTGGGACAGGCTGAAAGAGGTCACTGCTTTGGCCGTGCATTTCTTGGATAATTTAATTGATGTGAATAAATTTCCGCTTCCGGAGATTGAGAAGGCAACCAAGGCTACCCGTAAAGTCGGTTTAGGGGTAATGGGCTGGGCCAGTTTACTAATCCGGCTGAATATTCCTTATAATAGCGAAGAGGCAGTGGCTTTAGCGGAAAAAGTAATGTCGTTTATTTTAGATGCAGCCAATAAAAAATCCCTGGAATTGGGAAAGACTAAAGGAGTGTTTCCTGCTTTTAAGGGCAGTATCTATGATAAAAAAGACGGATCCACCAGGATGCGTAATGCGACTTTAACTACGATTGCTCCTACCGGAACGATCAGTATTATTGCCGGCCCGTGTTCAAGCGGGATCGAGCCTTTGTTTGCGCTATCCTATCACCGCAATGTCATGGATAATGATAAGCTGGTTGAAGTCGAGCCGCTTTTTGAGCAGGTGGCTAAGCAGCGCGGATTCTACAGCAGCCAGTTGATGGAAAAAATCGCCCAAAGTGCATCGATTAAGGATATTAAAGAAATTCCTGAGGATGTGCGCCGGGTATTTGTGACTTCGCATGATATTGCTCCGGAGTGGCATGTACGCATGCAGGCAGCTTTTCAAAAATATGTGCATAATGCTACGAGTAAAACGATAAATTTTGCGCATGAAGCTACGATTGAGGATGTGCGCAAGTCTTATATCCTGGCGTTTGATTCAGACTGTAAAGGAATTACTATTTACCGCGATCGCAGCCGTGAAGAGCAGGTATTAAATGTCGGTAAACCCAAAGAAAAACAAGAGGCAAGAAGCATTCATGAAGTTAAAAAAGAGATCGCCCCGCGCCCCCGGCCGGAGGTGATTATTGGTACGACCACTAAGGTTTCTACCGGATGCGGCAATCTTTATGTGACGATCAATATTGATGAAGATGGCAAGCCGTTTGAGTTGTTCACTCAGATGGGTAAAGCTGGCGGTTGCGCCGCCAGCCAGCTGGAGGCTACCGGGCGTTTAGTATCTTTAGCCTTCCGCGCCAATATCGAAGTCAAATCGATTATCGAACAATTGCGTAATATCCGTTGTCCTTCTCCTTCCTGGGAAAAAGGCCAGAGGATATTCTCTTGTGCGGATGCGATTGCCCGCGTAATCGAACGCCGTCTGATCAATATTCAGCCAGCGATGGCAGAATCGGTAGCTATTCCGATGAAGCATTCCCATGATGATCAGCTGCAGACCACAGACCTGGATGAACAGGTAAACATCGTAGGGATGTGCCCGGATTGCGGAGGGGCTCTGCGCCATGAGGAAGGCTGCGTAAAATGCCACGGCTGCGGTTACTCTAAATGTTAGGGACGGTTCTTAACTCAAAGCTAAACTGTCCCCTAAAAATGGTATAAACTGTCAAGGATTGTATTTTCCTTGAAACTATAACTGCTCCAAGGGTAGCGGTCAATCGAAGACGCCAAACCAGCCCTAATCGGATTATTCTCGATATAACCAATACATTCGATTAGGTAAGCATCCCTTTCAATAATCCTACTCTTAAATCTATCCTGCCACAGGTGGCCTACTTTTTTATATTTTGAATTAAAATATAGCGTGTAGCTTAAATTCAGGCCACGCATAATTTTATTCAAGTCTTTTGGATTATCCACTTCAATGATCAGATGAATATGGTTTGGCATTAAACAGAAGCAAAATAACTTAAATTTGTATCTTTTTTTGTACCGGTTTACTATTAAAAGATATCTTTGATAGTCTGCCGGTTCGTTAAAAACGGTTTGTTTTTGATTTCCTCTTGTGATAATATGGTAACAAGATTTTTTAATCGTTACTCTAGCTGATCTAGGCATATTTCCTCCTTTTAACCCAATAGACGTATAAAATGTTATTTTCTAACTCAAAAAAGGGGACACTTTACCTTTGTCTTCAGAACCGTCCCTATGAAAAATGGATAATTTTGAGGTAATTGTTATCGGTGCAGGGCATGCCGGTATCGAAGCGAGCCTGGCGTGCGCCCGAATGGGGGCCAAAACCCTCATGCTTACCCTGGATATTAATTCTATTGGCTTGATGAGTTGTAATCCGGCTATCGGCGGGGTAGGCAAAGGCCAGCTAGTCAAAGACCTGGATGCTTTAGGCGGGGCAATGGGGATCGCCGCAGATATTTGTGCAATACAATTTAGGGTGCTTAATTCTGCGCGCGGTGCAGCGGTGCAGTCATCGCGGGCCCAGATTGATATGCGTAAATATTCGGAATATATGCACAAGCTTGTTGCCAAGCAAAAACACCTGATTGTCCGTCAAGCCGAAGCGCTTAAATTGATAGTTAATGATGACAAGGTTGGCGGAGTAGTTACTGATCAGGGGCCGATACATGCTAAGTGTGTAATTATCTGCCCGGGGACGTTTTTAGACGGGATTATCCATGTCGGCCTCCAGCATCATAGCGCCGGCCGGATCAATGAGCGCGCCAGTGTCAGCCTGTCTGGGAACTTAAGGGAGTTGGGTTTTAACCTTTTACGTTTTAAAACCGGCACCTGCCCGCGCCTGGATACGCATACCATTGATTACGCTGATCTTATCCGTCAAGACGGCGATCTCCAGCCCCGGCCGTTTTCATTTTCCACAAAAAATATCAAACGCAAACAAATTCCCTGTTATATTACTTATACTAATAAAAAAACCCACCAGATTATCCGTAATAATTTAGACCGTTCGCCGCTTTACTCCGGCAAGATCAAATCCACCGGAGTCAGGTATTGCCCGTCGATTGAAGATAAGGTGGTCAAGTTTGCCGACAAAGACCGCCATCAGGTATTTTTAGAGCCGCAAGGGTTAGG
Organism: uncultured Planctomycetales bacterium; assembly: GCA_964510625.1. Classification (GTDB taxonomy): domain Bacteria; phylum Omnitrophota; class Gorgyraeia; order Gygaellales; family Profunditerraquicolaceae; genus UBA6249. The sequence continues at coordinate 7,932 of CAZEBD010000017.1, read as the reverse complement.
GGTCAATGAGATTTATCCTAATGGAATTTCAACCAGCTTACCTAAGGATGTGCAGCTGGAATTATTACATTCTATCCCGGGGCTGGAAAAGGCCAAAGCCATCCGCTTCGGTTATGGTATTGAACATATTGTGGTTGAGCCCACCCAGCTTTATCCGACCTTAGAAACTAAACTGATTAAAAATTTATATTTAGCCGGCCAGATCAACGGGACAACCGGATATGAAGAAGCCGCCGCGCAAGGGTTAGTTGCCGGGATTAATGCTGTTTTACGCATTAAAAATAAAGAGCCGTTTATTTTAGACCGCGCCTCCAGTTACATCGGTGTTTTAATTGATGATTTAACTACAAAAGGCACGCCGGAGCCTTACCGGATGTTTACCTCCCGTGTTGAGTACCGCCTGATCATCCGTGAGGATAACGCAGATTTACGTTTAACTAAGCTGGGTTTCGATCTTGGCCTAGTGAGTAAACAAAATTGGCTTAAGACAGAGAAAAAAATAAAAGAAATCAAAGAAGGCCTGAGTTTTTTGAAGAAAACCCGCCTTAAGCCTATCCCAGCAGTAAATAAAAAATTGGCTAATTTTAATTGCGCACCGATTAAAATGTCCGTCACTCTGGAGGCTTTATTAAAGCGGCCGCAAATTAATATTCAAAACTTAAATAAAATTCATAAATTAAAAGCGGCAATCAGCCAATCCGCTTGGCGCCAGGTCGAAATAGAGGTAAAATATGCCGGATTTATTAAAAGACAGGCTAAAGAGGTGGAGCGGTTCCAGCATTTGGAAAAGATCAAACTACCTTTGGATTTTGATTACAGTAATTTAAGCGGTATCTCCCGGGAGATCAGGGAGAAGTTGGCCAGATTTAAACCGCTTAATTTAGGCCAGGCCTCACGTATCTCCGGGGTGACTCCGGTAGCGATTTCACTCTTAATGGTTTACCTGAGAAGGTCCAATGGATAAAATTAAGAATTACACAGCTCTAAAAAAATTTTGCACTCAAGAAGGAATCGATCTTTTTGGGGTCGCTGATATTAGTCAGGTAAGAGATGAGTTTAAACTGGCACCGAAAATTTCACAGCAATTAGATAAAGCCATCTGCCTTGGGGTGATGCTTTCCGGGGCTGTGCTTGCTGAGATTGATATTGTGCCCACCAAATTGTATTTCCACCATTATAAAATCGTCAATTCTTTCCTGGATCATATCGCTTTAAGGCTATGTAACATAATTCAGAAAAAAGGCTATCTGGCTTTAGCAATTCCGGCCACCCAGATTATTGATTGGGAAAAGAATATCGGGCACCTATCACACAGAAAATTAGGTTATTTGGCAGGGTTAGGCTGGATCGGCAGGAATAACTTGTTAGTGAATGAAAAATTCGGCAGCCAGTTTCGCTTGGCTTCGGTATTAACCAATATGCCGTTAAAAGTTGATAAGGCTACCGGAAAAGATTGCGGCCAGTGCCGGCTTTGTGTTAGAATATGTCCGGCCCAGGCGATTAAGGAAAGCCCGGCGGATTTTGACCACCAGAAGTGTTTTGATAAGCTTAAAAGTTTTCAAGCCCAGCGCCAGGCGGAGCAGTTTGTCTGCGGGGTCTGCGTAAATGTCTGCCGGGGGAGTAAATTATGAAGGAAAAGATCTTAATTGTTGAAGACGATAAAGACATTATTAAGATGCTGGAGTATAACCTTAAAAAAGAAGGTTTTAAGGTAATCCATGCTTCTGATGGAGAGGATGCTTTGGATCTGGCGGTGCGCCAGTATCCGGATCTGATTTTGTTAGACCTGATGCTTCCGGGGATAGATGGATTAGAGGTGTGCAAGGCTTTAAAAGGCGAAAATAAGGCTGCCGCTATACCGATCATTATGCTGACGGCAAAAAGCCAGGAATCAGACAAGGTGGTGGGATTAGAGCTGGGGGCCGATGATTATGTGACCAAGCCTTTTAGCCCGCGGGAGCTGATTGCCCGGATCAAAGCGGTGTTGCGCAGGGCCAATGATAAAGAAAAGCTTCCGGATATTGTTCAGGCAGGTGATCTGAAAATAGATTTTGCCAAGATATCTGTGGAGGTCAAAGGCAAGCTGGTTGAGCTTACCTCTAAAGAATTCGAATTACTGAAGACTTTGCTAAAAGCAAAGGGGCGGGTTTTGTCGCGGGATTATTTATTGGATACGATCTGGGGTTTTGATCATGCCATGGAGATTCAGACCCGTACCGTGGATGTGCACATCCGGACTTTGCGTAAAAAATTAAAATCCGCCGCCAAAATGATTATTACGGTTAAGAATTACGGTTACCGGTTTGAAATTCAGGAGAAGTAACTGAATATGTTATTGCTTATTGCTTTAGTCCTTTTGATGGGGGTTGTTGTTGGCTGGTCGATCGGCGCTAATGATGCGGCCAATTCTTTAGGCACAGCCGTGGGTTCTAAAGTTTTAACTTTGCGCCAGGCGATTATTTTGATTGTGGTTTTTGGTTTTTTGGGGGCATATTTTCAGGGGGCATACGTAACTAAAACTATCGGCAGAGGAATTGTCCCTCTGGATCAGCTGGATAAACAGGTGGCCATGTATGTAGCTGTGGTTGCCACATTTGCTGCCTGTGCCTGGGTGGTCCTGGCCACTTACTGGAAGATGCCGATTTCTACCAGCCATTCTATTGTCGGGGCAGTTGCCGGAGCCGGGTTAGCCATCGGAGCTCCGGTAAAATGGAAGATGCTTCTGGATATATTCATTTGCTGGATTTTTACGCCTTTAGGAGCAGCCATTCTGGGGTATCTTTTCTATATTGGGCTGCAGAATTTATTTTATCGGCTTGTGCCGCGAAGATTTATCAGGCCGATTGTGTTTTTTCTGATTATCGCCAGCGGTTGTTATGTGGCTTATACCTGGGGCGCTAATGACGTGGCCAATTCTATCGGAGTAATCTCTGGAGTCGGGGTGCTGACCCCGAAGATGAGCGTGGTCTTCGGAGGCTTGGCGATTGTTTTAGGGATTATGACCTGGGGGTATAAAGTAATTGAAACGGTTGGTTCAGAGATCACCCGTTTATTACCGATCATGGCGTTGGCAGCGCAGCTGGCTAGTGCGGTAAATGTTCATATCTATACGCTTTTTGGCATACCGGTTTCTACCAGCCATTCAATCGTGGGGGCGATTTGCGGGGTAGGCCTGGTCAGGGGTATGCGGGTGCTTAATTTCCGGATCATGAAGGATATGGTCTTATGCTGGCTGGCTACGCCGTTTATTTCCGGGGTGATCAGTTTAGTTTTGCTAAAAGGGATCAAGCTATTTATAAAATTTTAAAATAAGGGGGATTAAGAGATGAAAGAAATCAGGAATATCTTAGGGTGGTTAGGGATGGCCGAAGAGCAGTCCATCTTAATGGATTCGAAAAAACATGTGGAAGAGACCTATAAAACAGTTACTTTCTTTGCCGCTGCGGTTGAATCATTTGTTCGGGGGGATCTGGCGGCTAAGGCGCAGGCGATTGAAAATGTCGCTCAAAGTGAGCATCAGGCGGATATTTTACGCTCTAAAATGATTAATCAGTTATCTGAAGGCATGCTGCTTCCTCCGGACAGAGAGGATTTAATGCACTTTGTGAAAACTCTGGATAAAATAGCTGATTGGACAAACGGGGCAGCCAGGCTTTTAGGTTTTATCGAGGCTAAGTTGCCGGAAGGAGTGTTATCGAATATTTCTGCAGGCACGGATTTAATCGTTAGTTCTATCTCTAAATTGCAGGAAGCCATCGTGGCTTTAACTAAGAATGAGTTGAAGAACGCGGTGTCTTTAAGCGCCGAGATTGACCATTTGGAGCATGCCGCCGATGACCAGAAAAAAGCGATGATCGAATCGATCATCCACGCCAAACTTGAACCGGTCAGCCTTCTGCTGACTTATCAATTAGCCGAGTATCTGGAAGGGGTAACCGATAAAATAGAAGATTGCGCTGATTTTATCAAGGTGCTGGCGATTAAGTCCAAATAATTATGAAGATTAATTTCAAACTCAAGCTTATTTTATCTTATTTTCTTTTAATTTTTTTCTCCCTGGGGTTTATCGCATTCTTTCTGGATAAAAATCTTGAAGAAAAATCCCTGCAAGAGATTAAATCCGCTTTGGTTAATGAGGCCCGCCTTATTGAAAGCAATATCTCTGCTAATTTTCCAAAGCTATCCGATCAGGAGCGCCTTAACCAGCTAAGCCATGATTTAGGGAAAAAAGTAAATTCACGCATTACGGTAATCGATCTTGAAGGGGTAGTCCTGGCGGATTCCGAAAAAAACCAGCAGGAACTTGTGAGTTTAGAAAACCATCTTAACCGCCCGGAGGTTTATCAGGCACTTAAGGACGGGTTAGGCCAGGAGATTCGTTATTCATCAACCTTAAAGATGGATATGCTTTATATTGCTTTACCGATTAAGCAAAAAGATAGCGTGGTAGGGGTATTACGGTTGGCGCTGCCTTTGACCAGTGTGCAAAAAGTCTTAGCTGCCGTAAGGCAGGCGATTATCGTGAGTTTATTCTTTACGCTGGGTTTAGCTTTCTTATTAGGTTCGGTCTTAGCTAAAGCCGTAATCAGCCCGATCAACCGGATTATCCGGGTTTCTTCTAAATTTGCCCAGGGCGATTTTACGCGCAGGATCTTTTACAGTTCACCGGATGAAATCGGCCAGTTGGCCTTGACTTTAAATAATATGGCCCAGGAGATCGAAGAAAAAATGCGGGAGATCTCCACCAAAAACCAGCACCTGGAGGCAATTTTTAACAGCATGGTCGAAGGAGTAATTGTTACCGATGCCAGCGAAAGAATCGTTTCGATTAACCACGCCATTGAAGAGTTGTTTGAGGTAAAAGTTTCTCAGGCCCAGGGCAGGTTCCTTTTGGAGGGGATCCGCAACTCCGATATTTACGGGCTGATCAGCGGCGTTTTAAAAAATGCGGAATTTATCTCTAAAGAAATATCTTTGGCCATGCCACAGCAGAAGACACTCGAGGTAAATGTCTCCCCGGTTTTTGAGCAAGGTAAGGTGACTGGGGCAGTAGCGGTGATCCACGATATGACTCAGATTAAACGCTTGGAAACCATGCGGCGGGATTTTGTGGCGAATGTTTCGCACGAGTTAAAGACTCCGCTTACCTCGATTAAAGGGTTTGTGGAGACATTACTGGATGGGGCGTTAGAGGATAAAGAGAACAGTGTGGATTTCCTGAAGATCGTTAATAACCATGTTGACCGCCTAAACTCCCTGATCGATGACCTGCTTGAACTTTCGCACCTTGAGTCAAAGGAGATGGCTCTGCAAAAAGAAAGGTTAAAGTTGGCGCAATTGGTTAAAGAAGTTATTTTGGGGTTTAAATCGCAGGCCGCCAAGAAAAAGGTGGAGATCAAATCGGATTTGCTCCCGGAGGCCGAGATTTATGCCGATCCGGGCAAAATCCAACAGGTGTTTACTAACCTTATTCATAATGCCGTAAAATACAATAAAGAAGGTGGTTTTATACGTATCTATTCGGAAGACTTAGACGATAAAATTAAGGTTATTATTGAGGATTCTGGTTCTGGCATCCCGGTAAAAGATATCCCGCGCATTTTTGAGCGTTTCTACCGTGTGGATAAAGCCCGCTCGCGGCAGCTCGGCGGCACCGGCCTTGGGCTTTCTATTGTTAAGCATATTGTAGAGCTGCACGGCGGCGCAGTTGGCCTGGAAAGCACCGAAGGCCTGGGCTCTATATTCTTTTTTATTCTTCCCAAATAACTTCCTGATAAAAAAATCCGGTTTTAACTAAAACCCCTTTAATCAAGGGGTTTTTTATTTTACCCAGATTTTACCTGCCCTTGAAGCAGATTTAACCGGCTTGTTCTACACTTTAGCTGTGAATAATAAAATAGAAAAAGTAATTAAATCAATAGTGGTTTTACTATGCCGGATTATCGCCGAAGAATCTGAAGCGATGGATAAGTTTTATGCCCAATATGAATGAAGCTGTTGTGTTAAACAATAAAAAGGTAATTATTATTGAGGATGATCCGGATATCAGCAGTTTCATTGCTTATAACCTTAGTAAAGAAGGCTTTGTAGTCCAGCAAGTTTTTGATGGTTTAAGCGCTGCCCAGAGAATTAAGGATGAAGTCTTTGATATTATTATTTTAGACATTATGCTTCCCTACGTTGATGGTTTTCAAATATGCAAGCAAATTGAAGAAGACCCCCGGTATTACCGGTCTTTTACGGTTGTTGTCACGGCTAAGAGCCGCGTGCAGGATAAACTCTATGCCAATTTATTGGGGGCTGATTATTATCTGGTTAAACCTTTTAATTTAACTAATTTACTAAACACAATAAAGGAATTTAGCCGGATGCGGGAGCGGGAATATTTAGTAAAAAAATGAATATTAACCAACAGAGCAAAGGAGGAAAGGAAATGAAGAAGTTAATGGTAGTAAGTATGTTTTTATGTTTTATGTTTGCGATTTGTTTTGCATCGGCACAGGCAGGTGAAATCGATCTATTGTTACAGAAATTAGTGGAAAAGGGTGTATTGACCGGAGCCGAGGCGCAGCAGGTAAAAATTGAAACTCAGGAGCAGGTAAAAAAAGAAATCGCGCAAGGTAAATTCTCTTCATTACCGGCTTGGGTCCAGAATGCCAAGATTAAAGGCGATTTACGTCTAAGGTATCAGAACCAACATCAAAAGAATAATAACAATATCCAGAAAGATGTAAATATTGGGCGGGTTCGGATGCGCCTGGGTTTAGAAACTAAGATTAATGATAAGCTTTTAGCTGGAATCGGTATTGCTACCGGTAGCGGAGACCCGCGTTCGACCAATATTTCTTTCGGCGACTATAACTCTAAAAAACAACTCATCCTTGATTATGCTTATGCCAAGTATATGCCTTTGCCCTGGTTAAATATTAAGGGAGGGAAAATGCTTCCCGGGGATGTATTTTGGGCGCCGACTGACCTGGTCTGGGATACGGATATCAATCCGGAAGGTGCGGCAATCGGGATTAATAAAACATTAAATCCTAACCTTTCGTTATTTGCTAACGGCGCTTTTATGGTTGTACAGACTGATTCAACTTCTACTTCGGGGGCACAGGCTTTCCTTATTCAATCGGGAGCCAATTATAAAATAAACGATACATTCTCAGTTAAAGGAGCGGTTGCTTATACGCCTTTTGATGTCAAGGACCAGGTTCCTTCAAGTTACGATAAAGGTTACAATACTAAATATCAAAGTGCTTCGGCGACCACCGGAAATTACGCCTATAATTACGGAATGCTTAATCCGGCGATAGAATTTAAGATTATGTCACCTTTTAAGGCGGTTGGTTTAAATGTGGAATCTTTGAAGTTTTTCGGCGAATATGTTAATAACTTGGATGTTTCTAAAAAGAATACCGGTTTCTCCTTAGGTTTTCAGTTCGGTAACGAAAAGATTGAAAAGTGGGGGGATTGGCAGTTTAGGTATGTATATGCGATGCTCGGTAAAGATGCTGTATTGGATATTTTACCTGATTCCGACCGTTATAGTGGTAAAACTGGAATCCGCAGTCACGAAGGTGTCTTTACCTACGGTTTAGGTAAAAATGTTTCATTAGGTTTCGATATTTACCGCTCTTGGGGTATTAATGGAATTAATACCGGCGGGAGAAAACAGCCGGAAACTCTGGCGCAGGTCGATCTGAATATGAAGTTCTAAAGCCAAATTAAAAAGAGGAGGAAGTAAAAATGAAATTAATAAAGTTAATCGGGGTAGGCATGTTGGTTGTGGGGATAGTATTTCCCTGTTACGCAGAAAAAATTGTTATCGAGGGTTCAACTACGGTGTTACCGATTGCCCAAAAGACTGCTGAGGTTTATATGGATAATCATTCGGGATTATGCATCGTCATGGTTATTCAATCTTATCTGCCC
>CAZEBD010000016.1:16366-16577 GCA_964510625.1 uncultured Planctomycetales bacterium | reverse complement strand
GGGAAGGAATAATACCTTCATGTCCAACCCTCCCCAAAAGAAACCCTGAAATCAAAACTCCTCCCAAAAGAAGCGGCAGTATCTGTTGCGCAAAACCCCAGGTCGCCCCAGCCCATTCTTTTAATTCATCCTTTTTAAACCACCTAAAAAGGCTAAATCCTAAAACTACCAAGAAAAATCCGGTGATCCACCATTTAAAAGCATAAACCGC
>CAZEBD010000016.1:0-16356 GCA_964510625.1 uncultured Planctomycetales bacterium | reverse complement strand
GAAGCATAGATTAAACTCCAAATTCCTGTATCTCCTTCTAAAGGCCTCCCCCAGTTGGCAAAAACAAGTACGGCAACCATAGAGAAGAAATAAATAATATCTTTCCATAGCGGCCGGGCCACTTTAACCTCACCAAATTGAAGATCACCATTGGCATGGCGAGCGCGCTCTTCTTTCAGAAAAATTAAATGCATGAGCAATCCAATAACAATACTAAAAATAACCGCTCCAATTGCTCTGGCCAAACCTAATTGCCAACCAAGAATCCGCGCGGTAAGGATAATCGCCAAGACATTAATCGCAGGACCTGAATACAAGAAAGCTACCGCCGGGCCAAGGCCCGCTCCACGTTTATATATACCGGAAAATAAAGGCAACACGGTGCAGGAGCATACCGCCAGGATCGTTCCCGATACCGAAGCAACACTATAAGAAAGAAATTTATTCGCCTTTGCCCCAAAATACTTCATCACCGATGCCTGGCTGACGAATACCGATATAGCTCCGGCGATAAAAAACGCCGGAACCAGGCATAGAAGCACATGTTCCCGCGCATACCATTTAACCAGCGCCAATGCTTCAAATACCGCGTTATTAAAACGCATGCTTTCTACTGGCAGATAAAAACAAGCTAAAAATGCCGCTAATATATAGAGAAACTTCTTCCAGTCTTTCATTGTTTACCCCTTAGCCTCTCCACTTCTTTCTTAAGTTCAATAATCCGCTCTTCCCTACCGATGCTTGCCTTATAAAAAACTTCCATTTCCTGCAAACGTTTCTGTAATTCTTCTTCCAATTTCTTACGTTCAGAAACGTTTCTAAAAATACCCACCAGATAATCTTTCCCAATTAAATTCATTTTCGTGCCAACGACATTGGCATAAAAGATACTGCCGTCTTTTCTTACTACCGGAAGGTCTGCGTCAGAGACAAATAGATTTTTAGACTGTTTCTCAAGCTGTCCCTCAACATAAGCTATTTTATCTTTTGGATGGATATCCTCTACCCTCAAAGATTTAAGCTCTTCTAAGGTATACCCGAGCATTAAACACATGCTTTTATTTGCATCATCAAACTTTTTAGTTTCAACATCCGTTAAAATTATACCGTCAGTTAAATTATCGAAAATAGTTTTAAATTTCTTCTCCGATGCCTTCAAATTATCTTCAATTCTCTTTTGTTCGGTGATGTCACGAGCCGAGGAAAGCGCTCCGATTACCTGGCTTTCATCATTCTTTAATGTCCGGCACCACCAGGCAAGCAGCCGTTTTTCCCCATCTTTGCGGCGCTGCCAGCTTTCCAGATAGACAATCCCTATCTGGCCGTCAAATACCGGCTCGACTTTATTATAAGTGTCCTGCTTGCCTTCAAAGTAAAAAGAGGCTTCTTTGCCGATTGCCTCTTTCCCAAAAAAGTCCATTCCGGCTTGGTTCATCCAGGTATACACCTTACTGTTGTCCACTTCTGTAATAATTTCAGGAACAACGGCAAGAATCGCTTCATAGCGCCCCTGCAGGTTATTGGAGATATTTTCCTGTTCCATATTTACCTCCTGCCCTAAAAACTAAAAGTATTTAAAACAGTGTATAAATAAACGGCGCCAAAGTGCTGCTTTGAGCAAAGAAAATCAAGGCCCCCAATAATAAAAAAATTACAAATATCGGAGTCAGCCACCACTTCTTCATCACTCTTAGAAATTCCCAAAACTCCCTTAACAAGCTTAATTTCCCCATCAGCCAAACCCTCCGGTAGAATTACTAACGCCTTATGTCTATCTGATTAACTTATGCTCCAAGATACAATTATAGATATTTTCTGCAATAATCCCATAGCCCTTATCATTAGGATGATGCCCATCACGATAAAAATAATCCCGATCATCGCTTAAGCTGCTAAAAAAACTCTGATTATCAACAAAATAACAATTATGGATAAATGATAATTCTTTATGCGCCCGGGCCAACAGCGGATTTGCCCTGGAGGCATAATTACAGATAATTACTGTAATTTTCTTTTCTTTACAGATTTTTATCATTTCCTGTAAATCGTAATACGCAATTTTAATAAAAATATCAGAATTATACTTTTCTTCAATCGACTCTCTTAAATCAAATGCCATTTTTAACCGAAGCTTTGTACTTTCTTCATCATTCACATTTTCTTCAGGCCAATTGATCTGGTCTTCTAGCCTGATCAATCCATAAGAATAAACCAGCCATTTAAAAAGCTTATAAACCCTGAACCGTTCTAAAAACATCCGCAAATTAAGCAAGGCTTGCTGCAATCGCTCATTTTTATTAAAGAGCAAGATGTTGCTTTTATCTAAATTCCACCAGTTATTTATTCCCGCCATAAAAACTACTAAATTAGGCTGATATTTTTTTATAATCGAGGGCAGCTTAATTAAATTTTGTGTGGTATTAACCCCGATACTCGGATCGAAAACACATTTAATCCCCAGATCCGGGAATTTTTTATTCAATTTTTCCTGTAGTTGCCGCGGGTAATTATAAAGAGCCGGATCAGAGGCGCCGATGCCACAGGTTGTCGATTCTCCTACGCAAAGAATACGGTAATATGAATTTTTATAATTTTCGGGTGTCTTATAAACTAAATTATAGCTAAATGCCGCAATACGTAACAATAATTCCGCCAGGACAAGGCTCAAAATTACCCCAAACGCTAAACAAATAATCTTGTTTTTCATGCTTGGCCCATAACTACTTTATACCCATCCTCCTCCAAATTATAACACGCTTATTTCAGAATGTAAGGGATTTTCCGGTAAGCTAATCTTGGGCTTTTTACCCAAGAACTTGTCGCTGGCGGTTTATCTAATATGCAGAAATCATGGGGTTTTAAAAACTATTCTATCTATGCTGCTTATTGATTACTCGTACCTTAATGCCTCAATAGGATTAAGTCTGGCCGCTTGATTAGCCGGCCAAAGGCCGAAAATTACTCCCACCGCCAAAGAAAATATCGAGGCAAGGGCTACGGAAGACAAAGATATTTTTACCGACCAGCCAGCAATCTGATTTATCAGTATCGACACCCCAGCGCCTAAAATAATGCCCGCCAAACCGCCGATAAATGACAACAACACCGCCTCAATCAGGAACTGAATCAAGATATCTTTATTATTGGCCCCAATGGCCTTACGTAAACCGATTTCTCTAGTGCGTTCAGTCACCGATACTAACATTATATTCATAATCCCTATTCCACCTACAAGCAAAGATATTGCCGCGATTGCACCCAACAACAACGACATAGTTTGCGTGGTAGCGGTAAGAGTTTTTTTGATATCTGACATATTGAATATGGAAAAAGAATCCTGTTGATTTTTAGTAATCAAGCGGTGTTGCTTGATAATAAGCTGGCTTATGGCCTCCTGAGCGGCGTCGGTCAGATCCGGGCTTTTTACCTCCACATAGATGGAATCAATGTATTGTTTTCCCAAAAGCCGGTACATCGCCGTAGTTACAGGAACAAGCGCGATATCATCCTGGTCTTGCGGACCGGTTGTGCCTTTAACCGGCAAAATTCCAATAACCCTGAAGTTAATCAGGTTTATTTTAATGGTCTTGCCAATCGGATTACTATCTCCAAAAACTTCTTTTACCACGGTAGTGCCGAGCAATACCACTTTATCCCTCATCTTGACTTCTTCTTCGATGAAAAACCTGCCGATCGTAGGCACCGATGAGCGCAGCTGCGCATAAGATACCCCTACACCCAAAACTTGGGTGTTCCAGTTTTTATTCCCATAAACCACCTGCGCCCGGCCGGTTACGGCGGGACTGGCATTTTTTACATAATCCTTCAGCTTTTCAACCGCCGCTACATCCGCTAAAGTAAAACGTGTCGTTGCCCCCGCCTCATGCGATACCCCACCGGAACTTGAAGCTCCCGGTCTGACCACAAGCAAGTTTGATCCCAATGATGACAACTGTTTCTCAATCGATTCTTTAGCCCCTTGGCCAATGGCTAACATAGCAATAACCGCCGAAACACCGATAAGTATCCCTAAAATCGAGAGAAAGGCGCGCAGCTTATGCGATAACATTGCGGCGATTGCTTGTTTAAGGTAATCCAGAAACTCCATCCCTCCGCGCGTGCCCCTGCTTGCTTTCAATAGGACATCTTTGACTGCGTTCTGGGATACTGGCATTACCGCCGACACCGGCTTAGTCTCCAGCACAACTACCTTATCAGAGATAATCTGCCCGTCGCGCATAGTAATAATGCGCCTGGCGTAGGCAGCAATCTCACTTTCGTGAGTAACAATGACAACCGTTTTCCCTTTTTTATTCAGTTCCTGCAATATTCCGATAATTTCCTCTTTACTTTTAGTATCAAGGTTTCCCGTCGGCTCATCGGCAAAAATAATCGGCGGCTCATTGACTAATGATCTGGCAATCGCCACTCTTTGCTGCTGGCCTCCAGAAAGCTGATTCGGCCGGTGAAACATCCTGTCTTTTAACCCTACCTCAATAATTTCTTTCTCCGCTTTTTGCTTGAGATGTTTTTTGCCGGCGTAAATCAAAGGCAGTTGGGCATTCTCTAAAGCAGACATCCTGGGCAACAGGTGAAATTGTTGAAAAACAAACCCGATAAGTTGATTTCTAACTAAAGCCAGTTCTTTATCTGAAAGCTTGATTACATCTTCTGCCTCCAGAAAATATTCTCCGGAATCAGGCCGATCCAATAATCCCAGCACATGCATCAAAGTCGACTTGCCTGAACCCGAAGCGCCCATAATCGCAACAAACTCTCCGGCAGCAATCTTTAAAGAGACATTTTTCAACGCCTCTACTTTAATATCACCCAATTGATAAGTTTTACATAAATTCTTTGCGTAAATCATAGTTACTCCGACGGACCGATACCCTAATTTTTCTTACGCGTAGGAAATTTAGGCATAAAAGGATTGCTACCTGTATTACTGCTGGCAGCGGGTAAGACATATTTATCTGTACTGACCACTACCGTATCCTCAGCAGTAAGCCCGGAAAGTATTTCATATTTTTCCTCTTCCATAGTACCTAATTTGACAACACGCTTAACAGGATCCGGGCTGCCCTCCAGCTTTACCCAAACATAATTTTCGTCTTTATCCTGCTGCACAGCATCCAGCGGAAGAATTAATACGTTATCTTTACTTTCAACTATAAAATCCACAGAAGCGCTCATCCCGGAACGGAAAAATTCCGGAACCTCCTCCGGGACAAGATCTACATTATATATAACCACATTATTTACCGTTTCCGACTCATAGTAGATATGCTCTACTTTAGCCGTAATTTGAGTATCCGAATAAGCATCCAACTTGATAACTGCTTTCTGGCCCAGCTTAATTTTTCCGATATCCGTCTCATCCACCTGCGCCCGCACAATAAGCTGGTCAGACAATACAATCACTGCATCGGCGGTGCTTACCGTTTGCCCCGGCTGAATAGTAGCAACGATTACTTCGCCGTCAATCGGAGCCAATAAGGGTATCGACTTATATATTTCTTCCCAGTATTTCAACTGCTTCTCTCCCTGGCCGCGTGCGGCATCCAAAAGCGCCGCTCTTTCAGTAGAACTCATCCAAGCCAAGGTCTGCCCGATTTTTACGGCTTCTCCCTCTTTAATCAAAATGCTTTCGATCCGGCCGCTTACCGGAGGTTTAACCTCCAGGCGATTTTTAGGATACACCGTGCCCGTAGATGAAATAATCGATTTTATCAAACCTACGACGGGTTTAATTTCACTGACTTTGCCTTCTATTACCCGGTTGTTTTTCATTTTTAAAAAAACAGTCAAAGATCCGGTTATCAACACGATAAAAATTATTACGAAAGCCGTTTTTTTCTTTCTATCCATTTTCTAACACCTCTCCTTTCGCCTGAACCCAGCTTGCTTCGGCCAATAAGGCGTTTGCCTGTGCGTCAAGGTATGTATTTTTAGCATTTACCAGGTTATCTTCAATGATTATCCAGTTATCAAAGGTGATAAAACCGGTTGAGTATTGCGCCTGGGCAATATTAGAACGCTCCTGATTTGCGGCCAGCTGCTTTTTTTGTACCTCCACATTTTCAAGCGCGCCTACAAGTGAGGCCCAACTTTCTTCTAAAGCCAAAATTGCACTATCCTTTGAACTCCTTTGATTTTCCTGAAGCTGCTTTAAATAAGCCTTGGCCTGATCGACCTGCGCCAGCCTCAAACCGCCTTCGAATATCGGCATTGATAAAGTCAAGCCAAGGTCCCAATTTTCCCCGTTTGGCGGCCAATGCGCACCGGATTTATTAGCAGCGGCGGAACCGGAGAGAGTCGGGGAAAAATTGGCATAGGCGGAATTAAGGCTGTATTTAGCGGCTTTGGTTTGTGCGATGGCCTGATTTAAAGATGGATTAACTTTCACTAATTGCTCAAAATCCGGCTTTTCTTTGACCTGCTCATTTACCTTAAATTCCCCTTTAACAGTTACCAGGGCAAGCTCTTTCCGCCCCATCTCTTTGGTGATCTGACGCTGAGCAACCTCCAAATCCCTTTTAGCTTGCGCGATCTGGTAACGGGCATTGGCCAAATCGGCTTCTGCGGTTAATAAAGCCCCCTTGTGCTCCAAGCCGGATTGATAACGCAAAGTAATTAATTCCAGATTACTTCTACGGATATCATAAATCTCCTGAGTAATCTTAAGCGCCTCCTGTGCCTTTAACAGATTGATGAATGCGCTGCGCAATCTGTACCTTACCGTCACCGAGGTATATTTAAAATTATATTTTGAGGCGGTTATGTTTTCTGAAGCCGCTTTTACATCATTGGCCGTCTTTAAGCCGTCGAAGATGAGCTGAGAACCGGTAACCCCGTAGGAATAAGAATCAGCGTTGGACCTATTGCCGCTTTCTGCAGAAATAGTTTCAGAAGTAGAAGCGCTTAAACTGGCATTAATCTGCGGAAAAAGCGTGCTGGCCGATATTGCCTTAGAAGCCTGCGACTGTTTGGTCTGTTCGGTTGCCGCGATCAGATCCGGGTGGTTTTTAGCCGCCTCTTTCAAACAATCTTCCCAAGACAGGATTTCTTCGGCAGCTAATGGCCTGTAAACGCTAAGTAAAAAACCTAAAATTATAAAACAAACCTTGAGGTATTTAAACACGCTGTCGGCTTCTCCCCTATCCCTATTTAGCGGCTGCTGTTTTTAGTTTAGATAGATGCTCTTCAAAAAAACTCAAAAATTTATTAAACTCCTCCTCCGGCATAATACTCATCATTTTTTGCTGATGCGGCGGCCCGGAAATAATAATCAGGCTATCACCCGGGCTGATCCCCATCGTCTTTCTGGCTTCAGCAGGAATAACGATCTGCCCTTTTGTGCCTATCGGTACCTTACCGTAAAACTTGGGAAAATCCGCCATTTTCTTATTCTTTCCCTTCATAGCTACAAACTCCTTCTGTATAATTAGTATGAAAAGTATTACTCTCTATACCAAGCATACTATGCTTAATTTTTAATGTCAATATGTTTATTGGGATTGTTTACTTAGGGAAATCAAAAAAGCGCGAATTAAAAAGTAACCTTGGAGGGTCAGGTTATTTTTGTATAAGTTGGGCACATTGTGGGCACAAACAAAATAGGGCTGAAACAGTTAACTCCAGCACTTAAATTAGTTTCGTCTTTTGTCTTCTTTTACAATTATGGTTTTATAGCATTTCCAACATTAGTTCTGGTGTTCTTCACATCTTGCTTTGCACCTTCATACGCATTGCATCCTAAGATCGCAGTCACTAAAACTAAGGCTACTAAGCTTAACAAAGTAATTTTTTTCATATCGCCCCCCTTTTTATTTTTGTTATAATGAGCAAAATATGGATTAACCCTCCCATTGTGCATGAGGCAACCAATGGCTTTCTTTTGTTGTTATTCGTTATTGAGTTACAGTTGTCCTTGTTGTCGTTGTTGTCGTTGTACGTTTAGTTTCTGACGCTTTTTTCAACAACATAATGGAGTGCGCATGCCGCTTTCCATCTTTCACCGCGTATTCAACCTTCACCAGATCACCGGGATTTAGTTTTAATTGCACAGATTGCCTACTCGGAGCCTGCATAGTAACGATGTCATTTGGCTCAAAGACAAAATAGTACAACTTGCCTTTTCCTTCTTCGTTGAGTAACGGTATCTGCTGGATAACGAGGGTTCCGGCTTGAGTATCTATGGCCTGAAGCTCACCAGTAATTTCCTGGTAAAGAGGCTCTGGCATCGGTTCAGCGATGATCTCTCGAACCATTGTTTCTTTAGGGCTATCGATCAATTTAACGGTAACATGTTGACCTACTCGTAAATCCTTAATAACAAGGAATTTCTTATCTGAAGGATTAGTCACTCGTGTTTCATCCTGATTAATTCTGTACTCCGTTATGCCTCTGGTATCTTGGCCTGCATCGCTGTCAAGTTTCAGTAATCCAAGCTTAACATCAATCGATGAAATTTCCCCGGAAACACTGCGCATTTTTGTATTAGACCCCACTTGAGCAGCAGATACTTGCGCTAATCCACCAAAAAACAAAACACCAAAAATTCCAATCAAAAATACCTTAAATTTCCACATTTAACACCTCCTTTTAGGCTTTACCATGTTATTTCTATTCATTACTGCGTTTTTCTTTATTTACGATAATTATTTTTTAAAACTTTCTCTGCTTCCAGCCAATTATCTAAGGCAGTCCCTCCTTTTTCACGGTAGATCTGATACGCTAAGAGTTGTATGGAGCTATGATGCACAGCCTCCCTCTTTAGAATATTTTCCGTCTGCATTGATTGATTTCTTGGATAGGGCAGATTCTCATGCTGAGATGATACCAAACCATGTATTTTTTTGTCCATTTGTGTTTCCTTGTTCTCATGATAAAGTTTTGACATTTTTATTTCCTTTCATTACATTATTCTTCTATTCATCTTTCAACTTATTATAGATAATGGCAAAATGTTATCAATTGTACTTAGGTATAAATGCGTAGCAAAACCATTATGAGTCCACTCATAAATGATGCTCCTGCTTATTTAAATTAACTCACTCAATTACTCTACTTTACCGATAGGTTAGATTATTTCGTTCTATGGTAGGCGCAGAATGGGCACATTTTGGGCACAAGATAGTCTTTCTGTCATTCCAAAACACTTACAAAGATATCAAGAATTATTTCACTCTATTAGTCTGCCCTATCTGAACATCTATTTCTCTTTTTATCTTTTCGCAATAATTGACGTCTTCAGAAACGTCAATATTGTTATTGTGTCCCTGCTCATTTAATTTAAAAATAGCATCTGAAAGATAAGATTCTGCTGTTGTGTAATATTTTTCTCTTTCCCCGAAAGATGAAGGACATTCTGCCTTCTCAAGCCAATGCATAGCTTTTTTATAGCTCGTATTTGCCTCTGATAGGTTAGGATTGTTAGATAATTCTCTGTGGTATGGCGTTTTACAGGTAACACAACCACTAAGTAAAATAGCGACAACCCCTAAAACAACAAATCTTCCGTGATATTTTTTCACCATGCTAATCTCCTTAACGCGTATATACATTTTCTTGGATAGAATAGAGGGGTGATATATAGTTACTCATATATCACCCCTCATTCGCTCTCTTATATTTTATTCCCATCGGTAAATATGGGAGCTATAAAAGAACTTTCCTACCCAAAATACAACCAATTACCTACCTTGAATATTGTCTGCCGTATTCGATATATCTTTTCCTGCGCCCCTAAACATATTACAACCTAAAAGTGAAGTCATTAAAACCACCGCTGCTAAACTCAATAATGCAAATTTTTTCATATCGTCCTTTCTTTTTTCTACACCGGTCCTTTAAAGTTTGTGTCGATTAAACCACTTTCCTACCACTGATCACACGCAGAACAATAACAATAACGGCGATAACCAATAAGACGTGGATGAATCCTCCCATAGTGTATGATGAAACTAGCCCTAAAAGCCAAAGCACAATCAGAATAACTGCAAGTGTCCATAGCATACATAACATCCTTCTTGATAGTGATTTAACGTTAACTATTTTTTGTTACTTTTGTTAACTTTATTATAGGGAATGACAGGATGGAATCAATTATACCTGGGTATAATAGTAGGATTTTGCAAAGCCTAATCTCTTATAAACAAAATGGGTTGAACGGTTAAGTATGTTACCTAAAGAATCTATGCTCCAACCTTAAAAGAGCTCCTGTCTAAAATAGTCTCAGAATGGGCACAAGGTGGTTTAGTTTATTTAAGGATTGATATAACTTATTGCGGAGTATTATATTGCGGAATGCTAAAAATTAATCGGAGAGGCAGAGAGAACTAAACCTTGCTTTCTCCAATGTCATTATAATCAAAAAGTTACGGCAACGCAACCCATTTGGTATACACTTATTACACAGTCTTTCCGAGTTGTTTCCACTTTGGGATGCGCGTATTTTGGCCACTAACTATGGTTACCATTTATAATAGTTAAAATAGAAAGTGTAAAATGTCAGCCAAAATATGCTGTAGAGAATCCACTTACAGGTATTCCAATCTTTAAGTAACTTTTCACCTAAAAACTTTAAAAAAACTGTTACTATTATAGAAACCACGAATCTCAATCCCCTGGCTACTAAAGATACCAAAAGAAAGGGTAAGAGTTCACCTCCCTTTTCTCCCCAGGCAGCAGCAAATAGCTTATAAGGAACACCTTGGAACATCCCCCTAAACATGCTTATAAGACCATCGGCAGAAATATCAACCCGGGCCTCCTGAATCAGCTTATCAGAAATTCCGGGCACATAATTAAACAAATCTAAGGTTAGAGAAGGATATATTAAAGCAGAATAATATATCAAAAATCCTCCCAAAAGAGCTCCAGCTAAACAATAAAAAAGAGCCCCCCATATTTTCTTTAGATCCGCCTTTAAAACAACTCCCGTCAAGTAAACGTCGGGAACTATAAAGAAAATAGTAGCCTCAAGAAATCCCCATAAAAAAGAAATGGCCTTAACCAAAAGAGCCTTTCTTTTTATCGTAAAATCATACATTTTTATAGCAGATAGGCGTAATAAAAAAATACTATAATGTGAAAGAATATCGGGGCAGTAAAACAAAGAGAATCAACACGGTCCAGCATTCCACCATGACCTGGAATCAACTGACCGAAATCCTTAATCCCTGCATCTCTCTTAACGGCAGACATAACTACATCACCACAAAAACCAATAATCGCAATAATACCTCCTATGCCGATGGCGCTACTTACTGTAAAAGGAGTTAAAAATCTAAATACAATACTAAGAATCATGGCTGAAAATATTCCCCCTAAAAACCCCTCCCACGTCTTTTTAGGACTTACCAAAGGTAGTATTTTGTGTTTCCCAAAGATCTTCCCCCAGATATACTGAGAAACATCACTCAACTCAGTCATCAAAACCAGGAAAAAAACTAAAGATGTGCCGTTAACCTTAGTCTCTGGAAGTTGAGGCAAAGTTAAAAGATAAGCGATGTGACCTAAACCGAACACAAATGCCATAATGCCCCATTGAATACGGGATGCCGCCACTAAAAAACCCTGCATTTCTCCAATCAAAACCAAGCGAATCGGAAGGAATAAAAACATATATACGGGAATAAAAATTAAAAACATGCCATACCAATGTATACCAATCCAATAATATTGGATTGGTATAGTCAAAAACGCCCAAAAAATAGCGCGTTGATCGGCCTGCCTCGTGTTCAAAATTGCAAAATATTCTTTTAAAGCCCAAAAACTCATAAAAGCAAAGAAAATGATGGAAATATTACGGCTCACGGACATAGCTGTAAGAAAAACTACGGCCATAATCCACCAGGCCTTAATACGATTAGTAAGTTCAACCCAATCAATATTTGGATGTGTTGTCCTTAGAATAAAAAGAATAATCGAAGCCGGTATTAATAAAGCTAAAACGATTACCCCGCCTTGTTGAGTCAACGAAAAAGACAAGAAAAGCTCTTTTATGCTCCCTCCTTGCTTTTTAAGCATGAACTAAGTCTATTCCAACAGGTTAAAATACTAAAAAAACAAGCTCCGAAGAAAAGGATGTTCCATAGTCCAAATATCGAAGGAACAATAAAAGACACAAATACCAGCAAGCTAACGAAAAAAGCCCTATCGCTTTTGCCCATTGGACCGTCATAGCGGCGACCAACCCCCAAAGCTTGTCCTAAAACCCCACAAAATTCCGATAAAATAGCTAAAAGGACAAAAAGATAGATGGACCATAATGCGCTGACGCGGAAAACAACCAAAGGAAGATAAAGAAAAATGTCCGAAAGAATATCTCCGGTTTCGTTAAAGATAGCACCCAGGCGGGAAGATAAATTGAATTGCCGAGCCATCATTCCGTCGATCGCGTTTAAAGCCATTCTAATAAATAACCATGCTGGTAAAATTAATAAAATCCAAGAATAATCTTTAAAAAATACAAATGAGAGCCCTACTAATAAAGATCCCAAAAGCGCCACAAAGGTAACAATATTGGGCGTTACTTTATTTTTTACCAAATACTGCATAATTGGCTGCAGTATCTTTTGGAAACGAGGCTTTAGATCATAAATTGTAACCATTTCCTCACTCCTGTTCTCTTAATTTAACCACTTCGTCAAAAGATATTTTAGAAAGGTAGACATATTTTTCGTAGTTATTTTTGAGACTTGATAGGTCTACTTTATCCGGATATATGGCCTTACCGAATTTTATTTCAATCTTATGGGGCAAAGGAAAAACTTTTCCTTTCGGCATAGCTCGCAAAGCACCTTTAATATAAACCGGTAAAATTGGAACATTTAAATTTAAAGCCAAAGATCCCAGCCCAGGCTTGAATAGCTGTAATTGACCAGACGTAACTCTTGTGCCTTCGGGAAACAGAATGATAGAACAATTATTTTTAACAAGAGTCTCGCATATCTTTAGCCCTTTCATAAAATCTCCCATTCGCTCAAAAGGGAAGGTATTAAAGAATACTTCCATTATTGCTTTACGATATTTCTTGGTATAAAAATAATCTTTCGCAGCTGGAGCAAATACATTCTTCATTTTATCATAAGGTAAGCTAGTCATAAGCAAAGGAAAATCTAATAAGCTGGTATGATTAGCAGCAATTATAAATGAACCATTAAGAGGTATATTCTCAAATCCAGATACTGATTTATTAAAGTATATTTTAAAAAAAGATTTAAAAATAAAATAGGTAATACTATGCGTTACTTTGAATTTTACGCTTTTTTCGATAAAATCATCGACTTCCTTACTAATTTCTACTTCATCTCCAGATCTACCGGCTTTATACTCTTTAGCAAATCTTATCAAATCCCCAAGAGTATTAATTTCATAACTCAAGCTATCGGGAATACTGATACCAAATTCTTTTTGTATACTTACCAATACCTCTACTTTCATCAAAGAATCAATTCCTAAATCATTGTAAAGTGCCGCATTAATAGTCACTTTTTCAGGAGGAACCTTGGCTGTGTCAGAAATTATTTTTCTTAATTTTAAGGTAAAATCGTCTTCAACGATTTCATTAGTTTCGATAAATTCTTTCTTTTCTGTGGTTGATCCTTCTTCCGCTTTCGAAATAAGTTCAAGCAACACTTTCCTCTTTACTTTACGGGTTGATGTCTTGGGCAACTCATCATAAAAAACATCAAAATTCATTATTCTTTTATATTCCGCTAAATTCTCCCCTAACCTTAATATTTCAGAATTGATCTTTCCCCTAACCAACTCTTTATTTGATCTATTTTCTTTATCAAACATATCTAAATTTGGGACAACAACTGCATAAACTTCCTCGCAGCCTTTCCTTATGCCCTGCTGCGCAACCTTTCCTAAAACACATATTTCTTTTATATATTGGCTAGCCGACATCACTTCTTCAATCTCTTCAGGAAATACCTTCTTCCCTGATCCTAAAACTATTAAATTTCTTATTCTTCCGGATATAAATAAAAACCCATCATCATCAAAGTAACCAATATCACCAGTATGAAACCAGTCATCTTTCAAAACTTCTTTTGTCTTTTCTTCGCTTTTATAATAACCTTTCATTACGTTAGGGCCGTTTATAACAATTTCTCCATCTTTGCCTCCGGTATCGCTATTGGGAATGATCTTAACGGTTACGCCGGGTAAAGGTTTACCTACGGACCCATATTTGCATTCTTCAAAATTATTGACTGTAATTACAGGAGAGGTCTCTGTTAACCCGTAGCCTTGCAATATCCTGAAACCCATAGCATTAAAATTAAGTTCTACAATGGGATCCAAAGGAGCGCCCCCGGAAACAAAACCTCGTATACCTGAGCCAAATTGTTTATGTATTGACCTAAATAAAAATTTTCCTACTCGGATATGAAATTTTAGTAAAAATCTCGAAATATGAAGCAGAATTTTAACAAACAACCTTTGAACTTTAGGCAAAGCATCTATTTTGTTCATTATGCTATTATGAAACATCTTCAAAACAAGAGGAACGCAGATCATAACCGTCGACTTTGTCTCGTTCATCACTGAAAGAATATTGGTAGGCTTTAAACTATCGCAATAAGTTACTGTCGCACCCGCAAACAGGGGGCCAAGAAACCCCCCTGTTAACTCAAGCATGTGGTTAAGGGGCAGAATTGACAGGAATTCATCCTTATCATTAAAATTAATCAGTTCGTGTAAAGAGGTGACCTCGAACAATAAATTCTTATAAGTTAGTTCTACACCCTTAGCAACGCCGGTTGTCCCAGATGTATAGACTATTACTGCAACATCATCTTCTGTTATTTCTCTATACGTAATCTCATTTTCCGGAACCTTGAAATCCTTCAGAAGCAATACATCTTCTTTTACATCATCATCTAAACAAATAATATTCTGAATAAATTCCAGTTTTGGCTTTAACCTTTTAATCCTTTCTAAAAACTTATTGGAAATAAAAATATACTTTGCACCAGAATCATTAACAATAAATTCTATTTCAGCATCACTTAATTTCACATCCATTGGAACTGTAACGCCCGCGCAAGAAACTATGCCAAAAAAAGCTATGCCCCATTCCGGTCTGCTTTCAGACAAAATAGCTACTCGATCTCCTCGTTCTACCCCCAGTTTCTTTAAATTATGGGCAGTATCTGCGGTCCGCCTGCCAAGATCAATATAGGAAATAGATCTGATTTTACCTTCTTCCTTAATCTGTAAAGCAGGAATATCAGAGTAACGGCGGTTAATTGCAACCATAAGATCGATTATCTTTAAATCTTTAAAGCTAACTTTAGGCATTACCTGGCTCCTCTTTATGATGAGGTTTAATCTGTTCTGCGGGCACGCCAAAATACACTGCCCTGGGTTCTACTTTGGTGTTTTTCAAAAGAACCGCACTTGCACCAATGATCGCATTATCACCAATCTCGCATCCCGGCATAATCGTCGCGTGAGATCCTATGGTTACATTCTTTCCAATTTTTACTTCTTTAAGTTTAAGAACTCCCCGTTCTACTATATGACCAATAATAATTGCTCCGCCTCCTACTACTGTATTGTCGCCAATCTCAATAAGAGTAGCATCAAATACAAATTTTGAATTTATTTGAACATTCTTTCCCAATTTGGCACCCAAAAGCCGTTGTAACAAGTTGGCAAAAGGGGTAAGGAGAATGAAATCAACGAAGGTAAAATTAATAAAAAGGTAAAGAGAACTAATAAAAGCCCATTTTAAAGCCATAGCAGAAAAAATAGGATAATTTCCTTCCTTAAGACGTAAACCTAGAATGATTCTGGTCAAACCAACAAGTATAATCATAGAAAAACCGAAAATAAAATACCCTCCTGCTAAAGAAAAACCTAAAAGCGCGTAACGACCGATCGGTTGCATTAACAGGCCTGCATTCCAGGCTTTTAAAACAATGGCAATGCCAGGAATTAATGCTAAACCAAAATATACTGTTCCAATGGTATACATAACCAATGAAAAAATAAGTTGGCCAATGGTAATAAGTATGCTTTTCACTACGCCTCCTTATGTTATGTTAATGTCTCCTAAGGCCAGTTTTTAGTTTCAGCCATAAACTATGTGGAGTAATCTCTTATCCAATATTCCGCATGTGGCCCTTATCTGTACTTTTTGAATTTTTCTACAAACAATAACCCTCTGCGATAAGCACACCTCAGAGGGCTGGTTTTTTACATACAGGCTTGTTTTCATCAATTGGGCTCAAATTGGGCGCACAAAGAACTAAAAAAATACTACAGCTTCTTAACACACTGTATTGTAATATGTTGTAAAACACTCAAATCTAATTCGGAGAGGCAGGGATT
>CAZEBD010000015.1:0-17950 GCA_964510625.1 uncultured Planctomycetales bacterium | reverse complement strand
CAGAACATAAGATATTTTATACCCCGGTCTTTATAATAAAGCAGCTCCTCCATGATCTTAGCGACCTGCTTAACCCGCACCCGGGGCCCGCTTTGTACACTATTCAAGTACGCAACGCTGCAATAAGAACATTGCATCGGACAGCCCAAAGAACAGAAAACCAGCGGAAAATTTACCTCCTGCTTTCTGAGGAGCAGTCCGTCGGATATATGGTAATGCTGGCCTTCGCTGGAAAGACGGGGATAAGCGTTGATATCCATTAACGGCCGCACCGGGTTCTTAATAATCCTGCTGCCTTTTCTAAACCAAAAATTTCGGATATCTTCATAATTCTGGCGGTTAAAAACTGCCTGGATGAACTCATTAAACGGCTCGATCCCCTCGCCGATGCAGACCCCATCCACGCATTCAAGGGTTTCTTCAGGCAGAATGGTCGCCCCGATCCCGCCGCAGATCAGATAAGCATCGGATACCTCTCTGATTCTTTTGGTAATCAGCCGGAGCCGATCCAGGGTATCGGTGCTGGTCAGGCTAAAAGCGATAATGCGCGGCTTAAGCCGTTTAAGCTGACTGGCCAGGATCTCGATATCCGCATTGGTAATCTCTTTTTTGACGATCGAATAAAACCGAATATCGCCGATAATAAAATGGTGGCTGGGGATCTTTTTAATCTCCAGCAGGCGTTTTAAAAGCTGTGTACCGGCAGAGGCCTGCATAATCGAAACCAGCGCCACACTGCCATCAGCTCCGGCCGGCCTGGGATTATCCATCGGTCCGCCTTCCGAAATGTAAAAGATCGTAAATTTGCATATTCACCATATAATTAGCGCATTCACCGCAGCAAGAGCCGGGCAGTTTGTGCTTTTTAGCCAGGTATCTTTTCCGGCTGTATTCAGGGGAATACCAGATCTCCCGGAAGCTTTGCTCCTTCAGATTGCCGATGGCCTCCTGATCGTTACAACAAAATCTGACATTACCCTGGGCATCTACCCAGGTAAAAAGCCAACCGACATAACAGGGTATCTTTTGATAAAGCCCGGCAGTCGAGAAAGAAGCAGCAGAATCAAAATCAACAGCTTTAAAGTATAAAAAATTATTCCGGATCCGGTATTTTTCCGCCCGGCCGGCCGTAGCAGCCAGGCAATCCCTGAACCAGACGAATTCATCACCGGACAGTTTGATGCCTTCCAACTCATGGCGATCTGCCGTAAGCGGGCCGATACTGACCTCATCTGCCTTAATCCGGTGCGCCAGCTCCACCAACTCCGGTAATTGCCGGTAATTATTTTTACAGACCACCAGGTGCAGGGTCACTTGGGAACCGGCAGTTTTTATTATTTTTATTTTGTCGATGAGCTGATAAAATAAATCCTCCGGCTGGCCGGTTATCCCGGCCCAGTCCCGGGCATTGCTGGCTCCGATATTGATCTTGATTGTCGCGCGCGCATCAAAATAAGATAAGCAATCCTGGCCGATAGAAAACCCGTTAGTCAGAAAATGATACTTTAGCCTTGATGATTGTAAAGCTGAAAGTATCCGGTTTATCTCCGGGTGCAAGAAAGGCTCTCCATCGGCGCAAAAAGTAATACTTTGAGCCGACATCTCCTCCAGCTCAAGCAGGAATCTCCGGATAAAATCCAGCGGTAAAACCCGGGGATGAGCCCTTGGTCGGTTGATTAACCCGGAATAATGCCGGCAGAAGATACACCGGCTGTTACAAATATCCTCCAGGATATTTAGATTAACATTCCACGGCGCACAAAACGCCTTTTTACCGCTGAGGATCCCTGAAAACAAAAGAAACCTTTGTTTTATTTCAGCAAGCATCGGCATCCGGGAACCTTTTATTCTTTAAATTTTGAGCAAGCGTAATTGCC
Source organism: uncultured Planctomycetales bacterium (assembly GCA_964510625.1). Lineage (GTDB taxonomy): Bacteria > Omnitrophota > Gorgyraeia > Gygaellales > Profunditerraquicolaceae > UBA6249. The sequence continues at coordinate 16,073 of CAZEBD010000015.1, read as the reverse complement.
TCCTGCATACAATCATCCATATTCAAGTAAGCGTATCTGCCGGTCCGGCCGGCCAAAAAAAGGTTTTTAAACTGGGCTAAAAAATCAACCACCATTTTCAGGTTTTCTTTATAATCGCAGAAATAGGTCGGATAGGCATTTTTGGTCCGGACCACTTTCCGGGTAATCACCCGGCCGATATTCTGAAAGCGCAGATCCTGAATGCAAATTTCAACCAGCGCATCATCATCAAGCCTCCAAAGCGGGTCATCCGCGCTGCAAAAGATCTCTAAGCACAAACCGGTTTTACCCGCCGGGGCCATCAGGCGGCTCCAATTTTTCGGTTCATGGATACGCCCAAAAATCTCTTTTCCGGGAATGTATACCCAATGCCATTTAGAAATTTGCTCTTTTGCAAAACCTAAAAATACAAAAATCAAGCTGCGATATTTTAATTTGGCGACCGCCGCACAAACCGGCGGCGGGGCATTAAGCATTAACGCTAAATCTGTAACCGGCAGTGTAGAGACTACCCGCTGACAGCTGATATTTTCTCCGCTGGCCAGGATTACCGACTCGATTTCCGCCTGCTGCTTCTTAAAACCGGCAACCTTGGCATTAAGCCTGATCTTTGTTCCTTCCGCTAACTTCTCGCAAAGCCGGCCGATCCCGTACTGCGGATAATCAAACTGGTCAAGGAAAGATTTGGCCCGGGAACCCTTAGTCATCAGATGCCTGGCGACACTGCCCAGAGAAATTCCCTGAATCCTTTCCCGCGCCCAATCGGCGGAAAGACAGTCACAGGAAATGCCCCAGATTTTTTCGGTATAATCCTTAAAATACCGGCGGTAGATACTATCCCCGAAATGATTAATCATATAGCCGCTAAAAAGATGTGCATTGTTTTTTTTAATCATTTTCCGCCAGAGATAGCTGGCCAAAAAAACCGGCGGATTAAAAATATTTTCCTGGAAGATAAATTTCAAATTCAGCGGATAATCCAGGTATCTGCCATTTTTATAAATTTTGCTTCTCCGGTTAACCGTAACCAGCTCTTGGCCCAGGAGGCCGGAAAAATAGCGGGACAAACCGGGGTTCCTGGAAAAAAAACGGTGCCCGCCTAAATCAAATCTAAATCCTTCATGGGAGCAGGTCCGGGCTAAGCCGCCGATAGTATCCTCCTGCTCTAAGACTAAAGCATCCTGAATTTCCCTGGCGCAGGTCAGCCCGGTCACTCCGGCCCCTAAAATAACCGTTTCCATTATAATTTCCCCTGGATGATCCTGGTAATTTCTTCTCCCCGCTTTTCCCAGGTATGCTGGGATAAAAACTCCCGGACGCGGGTATTTCCGGATTGATGTCCGGTGCCCCGATCATTAAGTAAAAATACGATTTTTGCGATAAACTCCTCCGGGTGCCGGGCAGAATAAACCAGGTCTTTAAAAAACTCCATCTCGGCGGTAGCAGTCGCCACGACCGGCTTACCCAAGGCCAGATACTCATAAATTTTTAAAGGGTTAACCGCATGGGTCAGCGGATTAATTTTAAAAGGCAGCAGGCAGACATCAAAATGCCGGATATAGCCGGCGATCAGCCGATATGGCTTTCTCTGGATCAAATGGACGTTTTCCCTGCGCAGTAAAATAGTAATATCGGTCCGCACGGGCCCGATAAGCACCACTTGCCAATTCCGGTTAGAATCGGCAATCTGCCGGATCAGGCGGATATCTACCCAATCATCTAAATAGCCGGTAAAACCTAAAATCGGCTTACCGATACCCGCAAGCTCCGGGGGGTGAGCGGATAATTGCGGGGCGGTTAAATAACGGCGGTCTAACGCATTCGGGATTAAATAGGTATCCGGGTTAAGCTTAATTTTATCTTCATACAATCTTTTACTGGCGGTAAAAACCAGGTCTGCTCTCCGGGTCAGGGAACGGACCTGCCTGCGGATTTTGCATTTCTCCTTAAAACTTTCGGTAAACCCAGTTTCTTCGTCCATCGAATCCCAGCAAACCAAAGATTCATTAAAGCTGCCGATAAAATCGGCACCGCGGTAATCGCTGACCCACAAAACCGGCCGGGTAAAATCCAGCTGCTTAAGTATTCTTTTGACCATAAACCTGATCAGCCAGATATTGATCTTTTTTAAAAAACGTGGAATTATTTTTGGCAGGATAAATGGAGTTTTATAAACCCAAAGATTCCGGCTTATTTCCACCAGGCGGCCTTTCTGAAATTTATCTGAGAATATTTCCCGGTTGGCTTTGCTGAATATATTTTTAAAATTAATATTTTTAAAATCAAAATCCAGCGGGGTCTCCACAAAAAGTACCCGCCAGCCATTTTCCGCCAGAACGCCGGCTAAATGCTCCGGCCGCCGGAAAATCCAACCCCAGGTTGATGCGCCAAATAAATAAATAATTTCTTTATCCACCGGCACTCCTTGGCCGCCAACCAAACAGTTTAGAAAACACCCCACAGGCGACCGCAAATAACATAATTAAATTATCTAAAAATGTAAAGAAAACCGCCTGGCTGGCGAAAAACCACCCTTTCTCTTTAGCCAAAAACTCAAAAAACCGGTAATTCAGAAAAAAATAAGCCCCGGCTAAAATGCCAAAGAGGTATCCAGCGCCCGGATTAATTATAATCATTAACCCCGAAATTAATACCGGCACGGCTAAAATCAGCCCCAGGATCTGCCGGGCAGGAGAATGAGCAAACCCTGTCCCGTTTTTAAATAAATGCCTGAATCCTTTTTGTTCGATAAAAATCTGTGCCCAGGCAAAAGCTATCCTGAAATCATTTTGCAATAAAGAAAACAACCGGTACTGTTTCAGGTGGCCGACTTCCAGGGATCTTAAAAAAGCCACCGGCTGACCCCGGTTGGCCAGCCTCAGCCCCAGCTCCGTATCTGCCGCCAGCCTTCTTGTGGTATTGTACGGCAGAAATTTATGCTTACGGATAGCGTGGATCGACCCGTATAAAAAATTCACCCTCTCCGGAAGCAGGCCGAAGATATAATGTAAATAAAGGTTTTTATACTGGCTGAAAAAATTTTTATGCGGATGCTCTTTGGAGAGGCGCCCGCTTAGAGCCGCTATCGATGTATGCTGATCGAAATAAGCCATAATCCGGGCGATGGTATCCTGGCGGACCAAGACATCGGAATCCACAAAGATCAAAATATCGCTTTGGGCAGCTTCTGCCCCGCTGTTGCGGCTGGCCCCCTCACCCCGGTTGCGAGGGTGGGTAATGACATCATCCGCAAATCTTCCGGCGATTACGGCGGATCCGTCGAGGCTGCCATCATCGACGGCAATTAAGGCGTAATCCGGATAGGCCGAATTTCGGATCGCCCGCAAGCAAGATTCTAATTTAGCGGCAGAATTAAAAAAGGGGACGATTACCGAAACTTTTTTATACATGGTCGAATTTCTTCATCCTGTTTTTATCGGCAAAATTGCTCTCTAAGAGAAAATGCAGGTATCTTAAGGATAGGTTTATTAAATTTCTAAACCACCTGCTTTTGCTCTGCTTAAAGGACTGCTGATAATATTTTAACGCAGCAGAATAGCTGCGTTTAAATTGCAGCCTCCAGGCCGCTAAAAAATAAACCTCGGAAAAGAAACCGGCTCTTAAACGCCCGGCGCGGCTTAAAAACAGCGGGTTATTTTTTAGTTTCCCGACCATCTGCTCAAGACCGGATACCCATAAACTCGTATCCTGCGTAAGTGAGAGGGTGCGGGATTTTACATAATATGCCTTAAGCCCCGGTAAGTAAGCAAAATTATCCGACCGCAGCGCCAGCCTGATCCACAACTCCCAATCTTCGCATTGAGGCAGCGTTTCATCAAAACCCTCAGCGGATAATGCCCCTTTTTTAAAAAGCATCGCCCCTAAATGCAGAAGGCGGCCTTTTAATAAATACTCCAACATGCTCTCTTTACCCTTCTTCAATACCGCCTTTTCGATATAGTTATCGGCTTGATGGATTATCTGGTAATCCGAAAAGGCCACCCCGGTGTTTTTATGCTCATCCAAATAGCGAATCTGTTCTTGCAATTTATCGGCTAAGATCATATCCCCGGAATCCAGGAATTGTATATATTGACCACTGGCTGCCCTTAAGCCGGTATTTCTGGCTGCTCCCGGCCCGCGGTTGTATTCATGGCGGATATATTTTATTGCGGTACTCCAGGCAGCGATCAAATCACCTATCCGATCGCTCGAGGCGTCATCCACAACAATTAGCTCATAATCGCCTAAGGCCTGCCTGCTTAGGCTGGTTAAAGTCCTGCGCAAATCACCGGCGGCATTATAAACAGGAATAATTACACTAAGCTTTTTGTTCACCTTAACAAAAGTATCCTCCGGCAGTTTAGGCAATTTTTTAAAAGTTCCTGCCCGCTCCGGGCCTTACGTTTAAGCCCTTCCCGGGCCTGCGATACAGAAATGGCGTTATTAGCAATATCTGCGATCAAATTGTCTATTTTTTGCTGAAATTCATCCAGCCGGATATTGTCAACCTGGATCAAATTCTCAATCTGGCCGATGGAAGCCATAAAATACTTTATTTTGGGATCATACTCCAAAGCCAGTATTGGCTTAGAAAGTAATACGCTAAAAATTAAGGAGTGCAGCCGCATCCCGATAAAAAGATCCATCCGGCTGATTGCCGCTAAAGCATCTTCGACCCGCTTAAACCTATCCATGATTGTAAAACTATCCGAATAACGCAAGTTTCTGGCAACTTCCTGCATTATCGGATAATCATCAGCATAATCAAAGGGCAGCAGATAAACATCGCTGCTGTATCTCTGGGCCAGATAATCCAGGCAACGGCTCAATTCCTGAATCGTTTCTGCCGATTTCCGCCGGCGGCTCAAAAACCAGGGCCTTAAAGAAACGCCGATTTTAATCCGGCCGCCGCTTGCAAAAGCGGGAGCAACCGGAGGCAGCGGCTCTAAAAGTATAGCCGGGTCACTCACTTCATGAATAACTTTTTTTAAACCTAAAGATAATAAATAGCTGCGGGAACCTTCATCCCTAACGGTGATTAAATGTGCAAATTTAAGCGCGGCTTTAGCCAAAAATTTTCCGTAGGCAGTGGCAATCGGGCCTGCTCCTACCGCATAAAATATTATTTTTTTCTTTAAGATAAACCCCAGAAAAGATACAAAAAAAATATTGGGAATGTTGCCTTTTAAAATACTTATGCCGGTAGAATCCTCAAGGATCCCCCCGGGGCCAAAAATAATAATTTCGGCATCAACTACTGCTTTTACCGGTGCAAAAGGATGTTTTAAATTAAACCACTTAACGGTCTTTAAATTAACGCTTTCGGCCACCTGCAAAGGATGATTACACATCACGGTGATCCGGATATCCGGTTTGATGTTTTTTACCGTATCCAGGGCAACTTTCAAAAAAGCTGCATCCCCCAGGTTATCTAAAATATATGGTGCACACAATAAAACCGTCATTCTATGAAACCGTTAACCTCTTAAGATAGTTTGATATAACCGGGATAATTTTATGCGCGGCCCGGCCCCGGCCGTAAGGCGATAGCATAGTAGTCATCCGGCGGTACTCTTTTGGGTCATTTAACAGTTTTTTAACTGATTTTAAAATCTCTCTTGGCCTTGCCCCGGTTAATTTGCCAACGCCAATATTCACAATTTCGGGGCGCTCGGTATTATCCCTAATCACCAAAACAGGTTTTTGTAAATATACGGATTCTTCCTGGATTCCCCCGGAATCGGTTAAGATCAGATACGACCTATTCAGCAGGTAGATAAAATCTCCGTAATTCAGCGGGCGCAATAAATGCAGGTTCTGAATATTGCTTAAACCGGCCAGGAGTTTATTTTTAATGTTCGGGTTAGGGTGGAGGACAAAAACAATCTCTATTTCTTTATTTTGCTTAATTAAAGCCGCAATCAAGCGGCAGATACCGGAGAGGTTCTTACCGTAATTTTCTCTGCGGTGCAGGGTAAACACCAAAACCCGCTTGTTAAAATCAATATTTTTAAAAACCGGCGCGGGAGCCCGGCCTTGATTTTTTTTCAGCGTTGCCAGGAGGGCATCGATACCGGTGTTGCCCACGACAAAAATTTTCTTAGCCTCCAGGCCTTCAGCAATCAGGTTTTGTTTAGCCAGAATGCTCGGGGCAAAATGCAGTCGGGCCAAAACACTGATCAGGCGGCGGTTGGCTTCTTCGGGAAACGGCGCCGAATTGTCATAAGTGCGCAGCCCCGCTTCAATATGGGCTACCGGTATGGACAGGTAAAAAGCGCAGAGGCTGGCGGCAAAGGCGGTAGTGGTGTCCCCTTGCACCAGCAATAAATCCGGCCGCTCCTGTTTTAAAACCGGGCCGAGGAGCGGGAATAAATTTTTTATGATTTGTAAAGATGACTGGTTATTTTGCATAATCTTTAAATTATAATCGGCCCGGAGACCAAAGTAATTCAGATTTTCCCCCGCCAACTCATCATGCTGGCCGGTGTTTATGGTCAGGATTTTAAACCTGTGCACAAACTTAGCCATTGTTTTGACTAAACCGGCCAATTTTATGATCTCCGGACGCGTGCCGAAGATTATGGCAATCTTTGGTTTTTTCATTTTGGTTTCGAATACCTAAAAAGTATTATCCCATCAAAATCCTGGCTGAATTCCAGGTGAAACCGCGAGCTTAAGCCATTTTTTACCATTTCCGAATTCTTATCTATACCCCCGCTGCGCGCCCCGCCTTCCGCCGAAATAATCCAAATCCGGTTAAACCGGAGCCGGCCTAAATCTTCCAATTTAAGATAAGAACCGGGAGTATCCGCCCAGGCAGGCTTACGCTGGCTGGACCAAAAAACTTTATCGTTTTTAAGAGAATACCCAATCACCCGCCGGACCTCTTCATCCTCCATGAACAAATAATACTTTATATCATTTCTGACCGTATAAAACTTGATCGAGGCCCCCAGCGGAGGATTGACGTTAGTAACCCCCACCAAGTCCCCTTCCCTGAAGTTTGCTTCCAGGAACCTGACCAGCGGTCTAAACGGTTTTTTCAAAAACGCCCCCAGGTGGTATTTTTCGGCTAATGGCATTTGATCATTAAAATAAGCAAAATCACCCCACAAAAGTAAAAAACAAAAGCTTCCCAATAATAAAGCTTTGAATTTACGGCTGCTGACCGCTTCTATCCCCAGCGCCAGAATTAAATAAAAATAAGGGGTGGCCGAAAGCAGCCCGCGGTCGACATAAATCGGAAAAATGGCCTTGGAAAACAAATAAAGCAGGATAAATGGGCCGATAAATTGGAGTAGGCAAAAAATAAAATTTTGCCACCGGGATTTAATCCGGTTGATCATAAAAACAGCTTTGGCTGCTATGATTACCGTTAAGGCCCCGGAAAAAAAATAGGCCGCCAGCGGCAGATTGTAACCTAGATTAAAATTGCCCAAGGTGATCGGTAAAGAATAAAAACTCGGCGAGGGCACCCACCACCAGGCATGGACTCCCTGCAGGATGAATTGCAGCCGGGAAAAATACCCCGTGAGCCAAGGCAGGACAGCAAATAAAATCAAAACACAATATAGAAGCCGGCCGGGGTTAATATATTTTCTTTTAAAAGATATACTCAGGTAAAACAATTGCGCGATGAAAAGGGGAAAATAGTAATAATTGGAATAAACTCCCAGCAGCGTAATTAAAATATACCCGATGTAGAATTTGATCTTCCGGCCGCTTTGCGCCAGATATAAAATATAGCTGGAGAGTAAGGCACAAAAGACCATCAGGCTGTAAGAGCGGGCTTCCTGCGCATACCATAAATGGAAAGGGGAAAATGCCATAAAGAAAGTCGCATAAATTCCGACCCGCGCATTAAACAACTTCCTGCCTAAGATATAGATCAGCGGAAGAGAACCGAAACTGAACAATAGCGGCAGCAGGCGTACGGCAAACTCCGAAACACCGAATAATTTGATCCAATAATGCAGGATTAAAGTAAATACCGGCAGGCCGATCGGAGCAGTTGATTTTAACGGGTAGGGAAGAGTAAACAAAGCCTGGGCTTCTCTGATCGCGCAGACCTCATCATACCAAAAATCACGCATTCCTAACGTGTGCAGCCGTAACCATAGGCCGGCCAAAATAATCAAAGACAGCCATAGCGAAGGCAAAAATATTTTTTTTAGTGATTTAGGTAACAGCATCTTTTGCAGTACGGTAACAGCCCTTTGCCCAAAGCCTGCCGGAAAAAACGGGCTTTCTGGCTGTCCCAGATCTCCTGAAAACTTAAATCTTTGATATTCCCAAAAACCACCCCGCTGCAGCAGCCGGTCCGGCCGTCTGCCAGAACCGTCACCTGCCGGCTGGCTTGTAAACAATTTTTTTCCCGCGGAAGATACTCCGGGCTATAATAATCCCCCTCCCGGCCATGCAGATCCGGATGGAACTGAACAATAAATTTCCATTTTTTGCTGCACTTAAATAAGGTTTCGGTCTCCCGGTACAACTTCTGAGCCTCGATATTAATATCAGTGACACCGCCGAGAATATCGGAATCGATCCCAAAATGCATCCGGATATAATCTTTATGCCTGTCAACTGCCTCCTGCTCCAGAAATACCGGATGGATAAAATTTAAGATGTCCACCGCTACCTCTGAAGAGCCGTTGAAGTATTCTGCAAACGGGATTATCTTTAAGTAGTTCTGCTCAAAGAGCGTATGGTTGACCTGCAGCAGCGGATAAGGCACACGCTTGGGTTTTTTAATCCTGGAGAAAAGCCGGAGGTTGGCAATAGCCCGGTTAAATACCTCCTGCCCTCCCCTTAAATCATCATGGATCTCTTGCAGCCCGTCGATTGAGCAGACCAATTTGTCCAGCTTGCAATCGATCAGGCGGTGGATAATTTCCGCATTTAACAATGTACCGTTAGTAATCACCGTAGCGAATAACTTTTTACTTTTAACATATTCGATCAAACTTACGGCATCCTCCCGAAGAAAAATCTCCCCTCCGGTAAGCACGATCATCGGAGAAAATTCAGCGATTTCATCAATCAACGCCTTGATTACGGCAAAAGGCAGCTCCTGGGCTTTTAACTTATCCGTATTTTCACGGCAGAAATAACCGCTGTGCCGATGCAAAGAGCAATGTTGGCAGCGTAAATTACATCTAAATGTCGCCAGAATAATCACTAACCCGGGATGAACAGCTTTACCCACGGAATCAAAGACCGGCCGGCGGAAAATCCGCTGGCTCAGGGCCGATCTTAAAATCGCTAGCGGCCGGTTATTCCCGGATAAAATAACCAGCAGCATTTTACGCCAGAATAAAATCTTTTTAGCTAAACCGGAAAGCAATCCGTTTGTCATCTTAAGATGCGGCCCATTTTTCCTCAAAGCTCCCGGCGCCGGTTAAATATAACTTCGTAGCCGTCATACATATCCTGACGGAGCGATTGCCGCAGGGATATTTCCCGGTTGTGCCGGCTGAAGTAAAATTCCAGTGCGCAGGCAAACATCTCCTGATATTGGCGCTGGGTAAAATATTTACTCTCATAAACCAACCCGGAAGCAGATGCTTTATACCCATGCAAATCCTGTTCCGCTTTAAGCTTAGTCCCATAGATCAATCTTAGGGGGTAAAATTTCCCCTCGGCCTTGCATAATTTAGTAAAAGCAATCTCCTCCTCTAAATCACTCTTTGTCTGATGCGGCAGGCCGAGAATAAAAGCAAAGGAAACTGGCAGGCCATTATTCTGTAAAATTTTTAATTTTTCCAGAAAAATTTCCCGGTTAAACCGGCGGTTAACTGCTTTGAGCGACTCCTGATTCATCGACTCAATACCCAGATGCACAAAAGACCGCTTAAGTCCGCTTAAAAACTCCAGAAAGTCATCGGCGGTCTCCTCTAACCGGAGATTAAAAAACATCCCCACCCCTTTTTTATCCAGATACTCCATAATCTCTCTGTGCCTGGGGGTGACGGTGGTATCTACAATGATGCTAAGCCGGCGGTTTTTTAAACACATTTTTATATACCGGTCTAAAGTATTATTAATTTTCTTCAGGTCCAGATCATAGTAATCAAACCCGCTCCGGTTAGACAGAGAAAACCCGCAAAAAGCGCAATGGTGAAAACACCCCCGGCTCAATAATAAATAAGGCCAGCGGATGACCGGGGCTTTCAAAAAGAAATCTACAGGTTTATAGGTATTTTCCTTAAGCACCTCATTTTCTTTATACTGGATATTATTGACCTGGCTGCGGGTTATTCTGCCGGCAAAATAATCATAAAGTTGGATGACCGCTTCTTCTCCGGCCTTATTGCAGCAAATTCCGAAATCAAGATATTCTAACGCATGCGGGCCCCCAAAAACCAAAGGCACTTTTTTATAATATTGATTAATAATCTCCCGGACGGCTTTGATATTTGTGCAAAAACAGGAGATCCCGATAAAACTGACACTCTCCCTGCGCACAATCTGCTGCAGTTGGGGCAGCCAACCGCAAACGGTAAACGGGATCTGCTGTTGCCTTAATTCCCGGGCCAAGGCAAAAGAAGGCATACCGAATTCCAAGCTGTCGAATAAAACTACCTTTGCCCGACCCGAGCGGCTAAACCCATTATTTCCGGCGTCAACCATCTCCTCCGGATGCGCCCGGCCGCGGATGTAGCCGATTTGTAAAAATAAAGAAAACGGATACCAGGAAATAACTTGAATTTTTAAAAAATGCAGATACTTAAAAAGTATAAATTGCAGCCTGTCTTTTAATCTCATTGCTTCTTAAATTTCCCTCGCCTAGAGGATTTAAAAATGGGAGGATTTGGGTAAATCGCTATTTTTTATATAACCCTATCAGCTGCGCACTGGCTAAAATATGGCCCTGCATCGCTTGCTCTAATTGCCCCTTACTTACGCCTTCCTTCAGATTTAAAAGCGCATCGATTGCATAGAGTTTGAAGAAATAACGGTGTACCCCGGAAGGAGGACAGGGGCCGTGATATTTTTTGCCTCCGTCGGTATTGCCCCCTAGGGTCCCGGGAACACTGTTTGCCGGGATCCGGGAAACCGGCGCAATATTAAAAACTACCCAATGCACCCAAACCCCGCCCGGAGCATCCGGGTCATCCACAATTAAAGCTAAGCTCTTAGTTTGCGCAGGGAGGTTGCTGATCATCAACTCAGGGTTGATATCTTCCCCCTGGCAGGTAAACTCGGGAGGGATAAATTGATTGTGCTTAAAGGCCGGGCTGGTTAATTCCATCGTTTCTCCTTGCGCCTGTGATTGACCAGCCAGAAAAATAAAAAAAGCTAACCAGATTATCCGGCAGATTTGACCAGGCATATAACTATAATTGTATCGCTGGTTTATGTTTAATTCAAGAAGTAATCTAAACAGGCAGGAAAATTTTATTTTTCTAAAGACAGCTTACAGGCAAGGCATTTCTGAGAAGGATAATTCCCGGTAAAGCAGGCAGTGCAGAAGTTTTCTTTAGGCAGCGGCATGGAATTAAGCATTCCCTCCAGGCTTAAATACCCCAGGCTGTCGGCACCGACAAAATCGCAAATCCAGCCGGTCTCATGCTTTGCGGCAATCAATTCTTTTTTGGTCGGGAAGTCAATCCCGTAAAAACAAGGGAATTTGATCGGAGGGCAAGAAACCAGCATATGCACTTGCCTTACTCCTGCCTGGCGTAAACTTTTGATCCGCGCCCGGCTGGTGGTGCCGCGCACAATGGAATCTTCAATAATAATCGCCCGGCGGCCTTTGATCGCCTCCTTGAGCGGATTAAGTTTAATCCTCACCCGGAAATCCCGCATATCCTGGCTGGGCTGAATAAATGTCCTTCCGATATAATGGTTGCGGACAATCCCAAATTCAAAAGGAATTTGGGAAGCCTGCGCATACCCTAAAGCCGCATAGGTCCCGGAATCCGGAATCGGCATCACCAGGTCGGCATCAACCTTAAATTCGGCGGCTAACTGCCTTCCCAGATTTTTCCTGGCCAGGTACACGCTTTTGCCGAAAATCTCGCTGTCCGGACGGGCAAAATAAATATACTCAAATATACAAAAGGCTTTTTTTGATAGGTCAAAAGGTTTAAAAGACTCCAACCTGTCCTTATAAATAAAAACTACCTCTCCCGGCTCTATATCCCGGATATATTCGGCGTTAAGTAAATCCAGGGCGCAGGTTTCGCTGGCCAGGATATATGCTCCGTCAAGGCGGCCTAAACAAAGCGGCCGCCAGCCAAAAACATCCCGGGCTCCGATCAGGATATCATTAAACATCAGGACAAATGAATACGCCCCCTCTAATTTAGAAAGCGCTTCAATCACAATCCCCTGCACATCCTTCTTTTTGCTATGCGCCAAGAGATGCACGATGATCTCTGAATCCATAGTCGTCTGAAACAATGCGCCGTTATTTTCCAGCTCCTGGCGCAGTTTCACGGTGTTGGTAAGGTTGCCGTTATGAGCAATCGCCAGTTCCCCGATCCTGGATTTTACGTAAAACGGCTGGGCATTCTTAATCGTGCTTGAGCCGGTGGTAGAATACCGCACGTGGCCGATGGCTAATTCACCCCGCAAGGTGCGGATAACTTTCTCATCAAACACATCACTGACCAGGCCCATGCCTTTATGCAGATGCGCTTTCTTACCGTTGCGGGAAATGATACCGCTGGACTCCTCCCCCCGGTGCTGCAGGGCATAAAGCCCCAGATAAGTCAGGCTTGCTGCATCTTTATGAGGGTAAACACCGAAGATTCCGCACATAGTTACCTCTTTCTTTTTATTTTTCTGCCGCCTGGAATTGTAAAGCCGCCTGAATCAAACCGCTGAATAACGGATGGGCCTTATCCGGTTTGGATTTAAATTCCGGGTGGAATTGCACCGCGATAAAATACGGATGTGCTTTGAGCTCCACGATCTCGATCAAATCCCTGCCTGGGCAGACCCCGGAGAGAACCATACCTTTTTTTTCAAATGCTTTTTTAAATTTATTGTTAAACTCATAACGGTGCCGATGGCGCTCCTGGATCAGGTTTTTTGCATACAGCCGGCCAGCTAGAGAGTATTTTTTTATCTTACAGGGATAAGCGCCTAAGCGCATCGTCCCGCCTAAATCTTTAAGTTTTCTTTGCTCCTCCAACAAGCTGATCACCGGATATTTTGTGGTAGGTTTAAACTCCGTAGAATTGGCGCTTTTAAAATTACAGACATTCCGGGCAAATTCGATTACCGCACACTGCATGCCTAAGCAAATCCCTAAAAATGGGATTTTATTAAGCCGGGCGTATTGAATCGCTTTAATCTTACCTTCAATACCCCGGTAGCCAAAACCGCCGGGAACTAAAAGCCCTGAGACCCCCTCTAGCGCCTCTTTCAGGTCATCCTTCTCCAGTTTTTCGGAATCAATCTTTTTGATCTCTACCCGGGCCTGATTATGGATGCCGCCGTGAGCCAGCGCTTCGTAAATGGATTTATAAGCATCCTGTAATTCAATATATTTACCGATCACCGCAATGGTCACCTTGTACTGAGGATCTAATACCCGGTTAACCACCAGCTTCTCCCAGTCTTTGAGGTCGGAAAATTTACAGATCAATTTAAAGTGGCTCAAGATTATCTCATCTAAGATCTGCTTTTTAAAAACCAGGGGCACCTGATAAATGGAGCCCATATCCGGGGACTCGATGACCGCTTCTTTTTTCACATTACAGAACAGAGAGATCTTTTCTTTTACGTTATCGGTTAAGGAGGCTTCGGTACGGCAGATCAGAACATCCGGAATAATTCCGATTTCCCGCAAAGTCCCTACGCTATGCTGCGTGGGCTTAGTCTTAACCTCCCCGGCGGCTTTTATATAGGGGATCAAGGTCAGATGGATATAAAAAACGTTTTCCGGCCCCATGTCCAGCTTAAACTGCCGGGAGGCTTCCAGAAAAGGCAGGCTTTCAATGTCCCCGACGGTACCGCCGATCTCCACAATCACAATATCGGCCCCTGAAACCTGCGCGCATTTTTTGATCCTTTCCTTGATCGCATCGGTAATATGCGGAATCACCTGGATGGTCTTGCCTAAATAATCCCCTTTTCTTTCGCGGGAGATCACACTATGATAAATCTGGCCGGTGGTAATATTATTAAATTTTGAGGAAAGTGTGCTGGTAAAACGCTCATAATGGCCCAGGTCTAGGTCGGTTTCAGCCCCATCCTCGGTAACATACACCTCTCCATGCTGATAAGGATTCATTGTCCCCGGGTCGACATTAATATAAGGGTCCAGCTTCATCAAGGTAACCTTCAACCCCCGGCTCTCCAGGATTTTTCCGATCGAAGCCGAGGCGATTCCCTTACCCAGGCTGGAAATTACCCCGCCGGTAATAAAAATGTATTTAGACATCTCTCTTGCACCCTCCCTTTTTTAAAGCGATTAGCGAGATTGGAAACATACCACTTTCTGCGAAAGAATATCCGACATTATCCGCAAAGGCTTTTGGCTTAAATCATAAACTCCGATAACATCCTCATACCTGACTGCTTCCGGCATAAATTTAGCAAACAGGTTATTTAACCCGGATAGTTTTTCGCGGTTTAACCGGCAGTCTTTTTTATCCGGGAACAACGCCACATAAAAGATATTGGTCTCCACCAAATCCTGGAAAAAATGCGTGCCGAATGACAGCTCCGGCATCAGGTTGCCGGCTGAAAACGCCACCTCCGCTAAAGCCGCCACATTATTAATCTCGGCAAATTTAACCGGGACACCCAAAGAAGGAGTAGTCGTGCCCCAGCGGCCCGGCCCCATTAACAGGGCAGGCATTTCTTCTCTATTTCTGATCAACCGGTTTAAATTACCGACGATGCGGGCAATTTCGTATTTATCCGTCAACCCCAGCTTGCTATAGGCAAGCGGATCGACAAAAATAACCCAATCGATCTTTTGCGAAATATTACCGCCCAAGAAATAACCCTGCGACTGAAACAGCTTATCCTGTTTATTAATCTGCTCCGGCAGCTCCACCTTCGGCCCCAGCCCCCGGGTCTGCAATGGCCGGCACTGCAGGAGATTTATTTTAAACAGGTCATCTTTGGTGAAATTAACGGTAAACTCTATTTCCACCGGATAATCATAGCTGGCTTCTAATAACTCCAGGATTTTTTGCAGGGAATTGAGAAAGGATTTTTTACTCAACACCTTATCCAAAGTTAATATCCAATAATCCTTATCCTCCAGCCCCCTTTCCCGCATCAGAGTACGGGATTCTTCATCCTTCTCCGCCACCCGCGCAATACCCGCAAAAGCCTTTTCACTCACCAACTTTTCAAAAGCAATCGTCTGTAAAGCATTTTCTTTAATGTTAATCAGATCAACCATATGCTGCGAATATTTTCTTAAGTCATCCTTTTCCGCATAAGGCCGGCGGCCGGGATCGCTTAAAGCCACCATCCGCGGATAATCCCCCTCTACACGGTTAACCGCCCGGGTGCCTAAACCGAAAACCAGCCGCAGCATTCCGGCTTCCGGGTCGATATCTTTATTCCAGACATAAGTATTATAGGATACTCCCACTCCGGCCAAATCAGGAAAAAAATAATTTTTATGCGGCGAGCCGGAGACCCGCTGCACTAAAAGCGCCATCTGCTCGTCGGATTTATCCAGGCCTCTCTGTTTGCGATAGGTCAGGGCATCTTCATTCATTGTAGAGGCATAAATTTTTTTCACCGCTTCGGCAAACTGAATATACCTTTGTTCGGGGGTTCCCTGGTTAGCCAAAAAAATACTTTCATATTTGCCGGCAAAGGCATTGCCGAAATCATCCTCCAGCAGCGAACTGGAACGGATAATAATCGGGCTGGATCCGAAATATTCCACGATCTCCTGGAAACGCTCCATAATCTCATCCGGGAAGACCCCGTAAAGCATTTTTTCTTTAAGCACCTTGGCGATATTAAAATAGCCGGCGGCGCTTTTCTGCTGCATATGTAATTTCCACCAGCGGTTATGCACGATGAAGGAATAAAAGATGTCTGAACCGATATAAAATGAATCGTGCGGTTCAGAAAGCTTCTCC
>CAZEBD010000014.1:0-18853 GCA_964510625.1 uncultured Planctomycetales bacterium | reverse complement strand
TGGGATATTGATCAGGCGGAAAAGAGCGGCTTTGATCATTTTATGCTCAAAGAGATTAATGAGCAGCCGGGAATTTTAGGCAATCTGATTAAAGCCCGGCTACACAAAAAAACCGGAAAGATTTTCTTTCAGGAACAGAATATCCCGGAATCCAAACTTAAAGAAATCACCCATATTTTTATTGTTGCCTGCGGCACAGCATATCACGCCGGCCTGGTGGCTAAATACGTTTTAGAATCCCTCTGCCAGATTCCTACACAAATCGATGTTTCCAGCGAATTCAGGTATCGGGATCTTTTGCTCGGGCCGGAGACCTTGGTTGTGGCGATCAGTCAGTCCGGAGAAACCGCCGATACCTTGGCCGGGGTGCGGGAGGCCAAACGCCGGGGAGCAAGCGTAATCTCAATTTGTAATGTCCTGGGCTCAACCCTGACCCGCGAATCCGACGGAGTAATTTATACTCATGCCGGGCCGGAGATCGGGGTGGCTTCGACTAAAGCTTATACGGCACAATTAGCCGCCCTGTATTTATTTGCTTTTTACCTGGCCCAGATGAGGAAGGTTTTATCCGGACCTAGGATTAATAAATTAATCTTGGAGCTTTGCAAGGTTCCTGCCTGCCAGGCACAGATTCTTAAGCAACAGAATAAGATCGCTATTCTTGCCCGTAAGCATTCGCACCTGGGCTCATTTTTATATTTGGGCAGGAATGTCAATTATCCTTCTGCTTTGGAGGGGGCGCTTAAGCTAAAGGAGATCTCCTATATTCCGGCTGAGGGCTATGCTGCCGGTGAAATGAAGCATGGGCCGATCGCCTTAATTGATGAATATCGGGCCGTGGTTTGTATTGCTCCTAATTCCAAAGTTTATGAAAAGATGGTTTCTAATATTCAGGAGATCCGTTCGCGCAAAGGCAAGATTATTGCTATTGCTACCGCCGGCGACCAGGAGATCAAGGAGTTGACCCGCGAAGTAATTTATATTCCTAAAATCGAAGAAATATTCTCTCCGCTTTTAGTGGTGCTGCCGCTGCAGCTGATGGCTTATCATATTGCCGTTAAACGCGGCTGCGATGTGGATCAGCCGCGCAATTTAGCCAAGTCGGTAACCGTAGAATAATGCTCTATATCGTTGCCACGCCAATCGGCAATTTAGGGGACTTGACCTACCGGGCAGTCGAGGTCTTAAAAACAGTAGATCTGATTGCTTGCGAAGATACCCGCCATACCCACATCTTGCTTGCGCACTATAACATCAAAACTCCCACCACCAGTTTTTTTCAACATAACCGGTTTACTAAAGGGCAATACTTGTTGGATTTATTAAAATCCGGCAAAAATATCGCCCTGGTTTCAGATGCCGGTACTCCGGGTATTCTGGATCCTGGGTATAATTTAATTAATTTAGCTATCCAGAATAACCTGGAGATGACTTTTATCCCAGGGGCGGCGGCTTTTGTGAACGCGCTGGTTTTATCGGGGAAGCCGGCGCATGAGTTTTATTTTTCCGGCTTTCTGCCTAACCGTTCCGGAGCGCGCAAAAACCAGCTGGAGAAATTAAAACAGCTTAAATACACGGTTATTTGTTATGAATCCTGCCATAGAATTTTGGCCTGTTTAGATGATATCGCCGAGGTCTTTGGGGATCAAGAAATTTCCGTGGCCAGAGAGTTAACCAAGAAATTTGAAGAGGTCTTGCGCGCCAACCCCAAAATCATTCAGGAGAAACTTGCCAAAACCAAACCCCGCGGTGAATTTGTGATTGTAATTTAATCTCCTACAGAAAGAAGGCCGCAAGTTAGTGTCCTTTTTACCCTTGACAAATCAGGAGGTTGTGGTATATTTAATTAATAATTTACACCTTTAAGCCCGGCTCTTGAGAAGCCGGCAAGGTAAATAAAATGCACAAAAATTTAGCAAAAAACCAGAACACCCAGCTTGTATAAACAAGGCTGGGTTTTTTGTTGGGAGTAGTCATGAAAGAAAAAGCTAAAATACTTGATGCTGAAGGAATCGACCGGGCAGTTAAGCGCATCGCCCATGAAATTATTGAGAAAAACAAAGGCACCGATGGCTTATGTATCATCGGAATCCGCAACCGCGGAGTCTATATTGCCCAACGGATTGCCTCTTGTATCAGGAATATTGAAGGGGTGGATGTACTAACCGGAGCTTTAGATATTACGCTTTACCGGGATGACCTGGCGTTAGCCAGCGGCCAGCCGCTGGTGCGTAAAACCGAGATCGATTTTGATATTAACGATAAAAACCTGGTTTTAGCCGATGATGTGCTTTATACCGGCCGCACCATCCGGGCGGCCTTAGATGCCTTAATTGATTTTGGCCGCCCCAAATCCATTCAGCTGGCGGTTTTAGTCGACCGCGGCCACCGTGAACTGCCGATCCGGGCGGATTTTGTCGGCAAAAATATCCCTACCTCCAAAAAAGAATCCGTAGAGGTACAGCTTAAAGAATCTGACGGCCGGGATGAGGTTTTAATCGCGGAGAAAGAATAATGACCTGGGCTAAAAAAGACCTGTTGGGCCTGGAATACCTGACGCCTGAGGAAATTGAAATTATTTTAGATACCGCCGAGTCGTTTAAAGAGGTCTCTTCGCGGGAAATCAAAAAAGTTCCGGCCTTGCGCGGCAAAACCGCAGTCAATCTTTTTTATGAACCCTCCACCCGCACCCGCGTCTCTTTTGAAGTGGCGGCCAAGCGCTTATCCGCTGACGTAATTAATATTGCCGCAGAGTCCTCTAGTGTTAAAAAAGGGGAAACGCTAATCGATACCGCCAAAAACATCCAGGCGCTTAAGGCCGACATTATTATTATGCGCCATAACTGTTCGGGTGCTGCCAACATGCTTGCCCGTGCCCTGGATATCAGCGTAGTCAACGCCGGAGACGGATGGCATGAGCATCCGACCCAGGCACTTTTAGATATTTTTACCTTAAAAGAAAAACTGGGTAAAATTAAAGGCTTAAATGTGGCGATCGTCGGTGATATCGCGCATTCCCGGGTGGCCCGCTCCAATATCTGGGGGCTGACGAAGTTGGGGGCCAAGGTTACGGTTTGCGCCCCGCCGATGCTTCTGCCTGAAGGTATTGAAAATACCGGGGCCAAGACTTCAAGCGATATTGATGAAGTTTTAAAAAATGCCGACGCCGTAAATGTTTTGCGTATGCAGTTTGAACGCGATGAAGGGGCAGCTTTTCCTGAACAGTTAGATTACTTTAAGAAATTCGGCATCACCGAAGAAAGATTAGCCAAAGCCAAAAAGGATATTCTGGTCATGCATCCCGGCCCGATTAACCGGGGGATTGAGATGTCTAGTGGCGTAGCGGATGGAAAGAATTCGGTGATTTTAGAGCAGGTGACTAACGGCATTGCCGTAAGAATGGCGGTTTTATTCTTAGTAGCCACCGCCAAGGAAGTCTAAAATGAGCATATTGATCAGAGGCGGACAGGTAGTCGACCCGGCCAATAATATTAATGCGGTAATGGATATTTTGATCGAAAACAATAAAATATCCCAGGTGGCCAAGAATATTAAAGCTTCAGCGCAGAAGGTAATTGAGGCCGCCGGCAAGATCGTTGCCCCGGGAATTGTGGATATGCATGTGCATTTGCGTGAGCCGGGTAGGGAGGATAAAGAAACCGTGGCTACCGGCACTGCCGCTGCAGCTAAAGGCGGGGTAACTACGGTTTTAGCTATGCCTAACACTACCCCAACGATGGATTCTGCGGAGAATATCGGATTATTAAAAGGAATAATTAAAAAAGACGCGATGATCAATGTCCTGATTTGCGGGGCAATCACCAAAAACCGTAAAGGTGCAGAATTAAGCGATATTGCCGCATTAAAGAAAAACGGAGTTTCTGCGATATCGGATGACGGATCTTCTGTAGATGAAAATGCTTTAATGCTTGCTGCATTTAAGGCGGCTAAACAATCGGGGCTCCCGGTCATCTGCCATTGCGAAGATAAAGTATTATCCGGGAAGGGGGTAATGAATTTAGGTTTTAATTCTACCCGCCTGGGTTTACGCGGCATCTCTAATGCTTCAGAGTATCAAAGGATCAGGCGGGATATTGAGTTGGCCCATCAGGCGCAGGCCTGCCTACATATTGCCCATGTCAGCTGTAAGGAGTCTGTTGAGATTATTGCCGCCGCCAGGAAAAAAGGAATTGCGGTTACCTGTGAAACTGCGCCGCATTATTTTGCGCTGACCGATGATGACCTTCTGGATTATGATGCGAATATGAAGATTAACCCTCCCTTAAGGAGTAAGGATGATTTAGCGGCAATCAAACAAGGTTTGCATGAGGGGGTAATCGATGTGATTGCTTCCGACCATGCCCCGCACACTGAAAATGAAAAGGATATTGAATTTGAGCGGGCAGAATTCGGCAAGATCGGCCTGGAATCAGGGTTGGCGGTAAGTATTATGGAATTAATTGATAAAAATATATTAAGCTGGCCGGAACTGATTAGTAAGCTGGCAGTAAATCCGGCCAAGATCCTGGGCATCAATAAAGGATCATTGAGTATTGGCTCTGATGCGGATATAATAGTTGTCGATGCGGCAAAAGAGTTTATTTTAAAAAAGGAAAAAATTGTTTCTAAATCCAAGAATTCCCCGTTTATCGGAACAACGGTTAAGGGATCGGTGGAGTACACGATCTATAACGGCAAAATTGTATATCAATGGAATTCATAGCTGATTTTCACATTCATTCTAAATATTCCCGGGCCACCAGCCGTGATATGGATGTGGCCCACCTGAGCCAGTGGGCAAAGTTAAAAGGCATCAATTTAATGGGTACCGGTGATTTTACGCACCATCTGTGGCTGGAGGAGTTAAAGCATACTTTAGAGGATTGCGGTAACGGTTTGTATAAACACGCCGGTGTCAATTTTATTCTGACCGCTGAAATCAGCAGTATTTATTCCAAAGGCGGCAGAGGGTACCGTATCCACAACCTGATTTTTGCTCCTTCTTTTGAGGTGGTGGATAAGATCAATAATGCGCTATTCCGCCGGGGGGCCAATTTATCCAGCGACGGCCGCCCGATCGTCGGCATCGATGCTGCGGAACTGGCGCGGATAGTTTTTGATATCGATGAAAATTGCATGATCATCCCGGCCCATATTTGGACCCCGTGGTTTAGTTTATTCGGCTCGATGAGCGGCTTTGATAGAATCGAGGATTGTTTTGAGGAAGAGGCCTCCAAGATATTTGCTTTAGAGACCGGGTTATCCAGCGACCCGGCAATGAACTGGCGGTTAAGCGCATTAGACCGGTTTACACTGATCTCCAACAGCGATTCCCATTCTCCGCAAAAGATCGGCCGGGAAGCCAATGTGTTTAATTGCGAATTAAATTATCCGACAATCCGCCAGGTCTTAAAAGACAAAGACAAAAGTAAGTTTTTATATACGATTGAATTTTTTCCTGAGGAAGGTAAATACCATTTTGACGGGCACCGGCTTTGCGGAATCCGCTGGTCACCTCAGGAGACAAAACAGCATAACGGCAAGTGTCCCAAGTGCGGTAAATCCGTAACCGTAGGAGTGGCCAATCGCCTGGAAGCATTAGCCGATCGGCCCGAAGGTTTTAAACCGCAAAACGCAATACCTTTTAAGAGCCTGATCCCTTTGGATGAAATTATTGCTTCCGCTAAGGGTCTGGGTAAGGGGTCGGTCAGTGTGGAAAGAGAATACCAACTATATTTAAGTCAATTTGGCACGGAATTTGATATTTTGCTTAAAGCCTCACCGGCGGATTTACAAAAAACGCTGCCTCCTAAAATTGCCGAAGGAGTGCTTTTGGCGCGCCAGGGAAAGGTGAACATTAAGCCCGGATATGACGGTGAATACGGCATAGTCTCGGTATTTGAAGATGGCCCGGCGGTCAAGAGCGAAGAGCAATTGAATTTATTCTGAAACTATAATGCCCCTGTAGCGCAATGGATAGCGCACTAGCCTCCGAAGCTAGTGGTACAGGTTCGACTCCTGTCAGGGGCACCAAAACCCATAATTTTAGCATTTTTTAAGTAAAAGTGGTTTATTGAGACGTATTTTATGCTTAAAACAAGCCTAAAGTGGAGTAAGTATTATGAACTGGAGCAATAAAATCGGAGCAATTAGAGTATGAAAGCAATCTTATTTTTAGAGGATGGCAAAGGTTTTAAAGCCGAAAGCGAGCATGATTGTGAAAGCTTCGGGGAAGTGATTATTAATACTGCCGTAGTTGGTTATCAGGAAATGATTACTGACCCGGCTAATGCCGCAAAGATCCTGGTATTTACCTATCCGCTGATCGGCAATTATGGGTGTGCTCCTAAATTTAATGAATCGGCTAAGGCCTGGGTGTCTGGGGTGGTGATGAAAGAAAAAAGCCGCATATATTCTAACTGGCAGGCCAAGTTTAGTTTTGAGGATTTTCTCAAAGGTCATAAAACCCCGGCAATTTTTAATTTGGATACCCGGACACTAACTGTTCACCTGCGGGAAAAAGGTCCGTTAATTGGGATTATTTCTACGCGGGAGTTCGACCCCAAAAAATTGTCAGATAAAATCAATAAGTTTAAACAGTCTCCCAGGATGACTTTACTGCCGGAAGTTTCTACGCGCAAATTGCATGACGCCGGTAAGCCCAAAGGCAAGAAGATCGCACTTTTAGATCTGGGGGTAACCGCCAGCCTGATTAAACAATTAGAAATACTGGGTTTTTCTCTGAAGGTTTTTCCTTACAATGCCGGCGCAAAACAGATTTTAGCCATCAAACCCAAGGGGTTAATATTGTCCGGCGGCCCGGAAAATGATTGCGGCTTAGAAGAGGTGATCCGGAACATCCAGCCTTTAATCGGTAAATTGCCCATACTGGGGGTGGCTACCGGATGTCAGGTTTTAGCCATGGCACAAGGGGCAGGGCTTAGCCGTTTAAAACTTGGGCACCGGGGAGTAAATTATCCGATTGTCCGGCCGGGCAGCTTTAAAGGGGAGATTACGGCGCAAAACCATGAATATGTGATCGATAATAATTCATTGCGCAAAATTAAAGCAATCAAAGTTACCGCTTACAACTTAAATGATCACACCATCGAAGAGATCGAAAATAAAAAACAGAAATTTCTCGGGGTGGCGTATAACCCTGTGAGCCCGGGTTTTGATCAGGTCAGCCCGGTTTTAATTAAATTCAGTAAACTATTAAGGAGTTAAATATGCCCCGGCGTAAAGATTTTAAAAAAGTGTTAATGATCGGCTCCGGCCCGATCGTCATCGGCCAAGCCTGCGAGTTCGATTATTCCGGAAGCCAGGCTTGTAAAGCCTTAAGGGAAGAGGGCTATTTTACCATTTTGGTTAATTCTAATCCGGCGACAATTATGACTGACCCGGGCCTGGCGGATGTAACTTATATTGAACCGTTAAATGTGGAATCTTTAACTAAAATTATCGCTAAAGAAAGGCCGCAGGCGCTTCTGCCTACCCTGGGAGGGCAGACCGGGTTAAACCTGGCTTTCTTTTTGATGAAGCAGGGGGTGCTTAAAAAATACGGAGTGGAGGCAATCGGGGCATCGGTAGAGGCGATCGCCTGTGCTGAAGACCGGGAACTTTTTAAACAAGCGATGCAGGAGATCGGCGTAGATGTACCTAAAAGCGGGATTGCCAATTCGGTTAAGGAAGGAATGAAGATCGGGCTGGGGATCGGATTCCCGTTGATCCTGAGGCCGGCTTATTGTTTAGGCGGATCTGGCGGCGGAATTGCTTATAACCAGGAAGAGCTGGAGGCGCTTTTGTCTAAAAGTATTGAAACCAGCCCCGTACATCAGGTGTTGGTTGAACAGTCGGTCTTAGGCTGGAAAGAAATTGAATTTGAGGTAATGCGCGACTGCGCCGATAATGTAATTATGGTTACTTCGATGGAAAATATTGACCCGATGGGAGTGCATACCGGGGACAGCCTGGTGGTGGCCCCGGCCCAGACGCTTACTCCTCAGGAGTACACGGATTTTGTCTGTTTGTGCAAAAAGATTATCCGCCGGATCGGAATCTCAGGCGGTGGAGCCAATATCCAGTTTGGCCAAAACCCGGATAACGGTAAGATTGTGATTATTGAAGTCAACCCCCGGCTTTCCCGTTCCTCGGCCCTGGCTTCCAAAGCTACCGGGCTTCCGATTGCCCGGGTGGCCACTAAGTTAGCCGTAGGCCTGACCTTGCCGGAAGTGATGAATCAAATAACCGGTAAGACCACTTCGTTTTTTGAGCCGACGATCGATTATTGTGTGTTTAAAATCTGCCGGTTCACCTTTGAAAAATTTCCCCATGCTAAAAAGGTGCTGAATACTTCGATGAAGGCCGTAGGAGAAGCCATGTCTATCGGCAGGAACTTTAAAGAGGCTTTGCAAAAGGGAATACGCTCGACTGAAATTAAACGTTTTGGCTTCGGCGCCGACGGCCGGGATAAGATTACCGATGCCATGCTGAAAAATCCCGACCTGATCTTGCTTAAACAGATTAAAGATAAAATCCGTATCCCGAATGATGAAAGGCTCTTTTATTTGAGGTACGCTTTAAAAGCGGGTTTGAGCCTGGATGAAATTTTTGCATTGAGCCGTATTGACCGCTGGTTTCTGCATAATCTGAAAGAATTGGTGGAGACAGAAGAAAAAATCAAAGAATATAAAGTCGAAGGCGCAGATGCGGAGTTAAATCTGCCGGCTGAATTATTGGCGCAGGCCAAAGCCGACGGGTTTTCGGATATCCAGCTGGCCTTTCTTTTAAATACTAAGGAGGCCAAGGTGAGGCAGTTGCGAAAAAAACATAATACTAAGTGTGCGTATAAATTAGTGGATACCTGCGCCGGCGAATTTAATGCCAAGCAGCCATATTTTTATTCTACTCAGGAGACCCGCGATGAGGCCCGGCCGAGTAAAAATAAAAAAGTGGTTATTTTAGGCGGCGGCCCCAACAGAATCGGCCAGGGGATCGAGTTTGATTATTGCTGCTGCCATGCGGCATATGCGCTTAAGGAAGAAGGGGTCGATAGCATCATGGTGAATTGTAATCCGGAGACGGTCTCGACAGATTATGATACCTCTGACCGGCTTTATTTTGAACCTCTGACCTTTGAAGATATCATGAATATTATTGAAGTGGAAAAACCTTTGGGAGTGATTGTGCAGTTTGGAGGCCAGACGCCGATCAATCTGGCGGTAGCCTTACGCGCCGCCGGAGTAAATATTTTAGGAACCAGCTCTGATAGTATTGATATTGCCGAAAACCGCAAGCGTTTTAAGCAGATGATCGAAAAGTTAGGGCTGCTGCAGCCGGAGAGCGGAACGGTGTTTACTTTTGAAGAAGCCAAAAAGGTTGCCTCTGGTTTAGGGTATCCGGTGTTAGTCAGGCCCTCGTATGTCTTGGGCGGCCGGGCGATGGAGATTGTTTATGACCAGGAGGTATTGGAAAGGTTTATCCGGGAGGCGGCGGAGGTCTCCGGTGAACATCCGATCCTGATCGATAAATTCTTAGAGGATGCCATTGAGGTAGATGTGGATTTAATCGGAGACGGGGAAACTTTTGTCATCGGCGGGATTATGGAGCATATTGAACAGGCCGGGGTGCATTCCGGAGATGCGGCGATGTCCCTACCTACTTATACCCTGAGCCCGGATATTTTGAAAAAATTGAGAGAGGCCTCTTACCGGATGGCCAAAGAACTGAATATCGTCGGGTTAATGAATGTGCAGTATGCGGTCAAAGACGGCAAAGTCTATGTTTTAGAAGTCAACCCGCGCGCTTCCCGGACGGTGCCTTTGGTTTCTAAGGTTATCGGAGTGCCTTTAGCAAAACTTGCCACTAAAATAATGCTGGGGAAGAAATTAAAAGATCTGGGGTTTGTCTCCGAGGTCATCCCTCCTTATGTGGCGGTAAAAGAGTCGGTATTTCCTTTTAACCGGTTTCCCGGAGTGGATGTAATGCTGGGGCCGGAAATGAAATCTACGGGTGAGGTAATGGGGATAGATATGGATTTTTCCAGCGCCTATATCAAAAGCCAGATCGCCGCCGGACAAAAGGTCCCGAAGAGGGGGAATGTGTTTATCTCGGTGCATGACCGGGATAAAAGAGATATTGTGTTTATCGCCAAAAAACTGAAAGACCTGGGTTTTAAAATTTTTGCCTCCAGCGGTACAGCTTCAGTCTTAGAAAAAAACAATATCCCGGCTAAGGTGCTGCCGAAAATCAATGAGGGCCGCCCGAATATCCTGGATTTAATGAAGGACGGCAAGATCCAGATGGTGATCAATACTCCTTCCGGCAGGATTCCGCGCCAGGATGAAGTCAAGATCCGCTCCCAGGTCATTCTTTATAATATACCTTACACTACCACGATTTTCGGCGCGCAGGCCACGGTCAACGGTATTGAGATGCTGATTAAAAAAGATTTAGGGGTAAAATCATTGCAAGAATACCACAAGATGAAAGGCAAGAAGGTAAAATAAGTTTAAAAATCATGCCGGAGCTGCCAGAAGTCGAGACAATAAAAAATGATTTACGCAAAGTTATCTTAGGTAAAAGGATCATCCGGGTTGATATTTTCAGCCCGAAATTGATTAAGGAGCCTGGCCCGGCCGTTTTTAAAAAATCTTTGGAGGGGGCCAGGATTAAAGAGATCTTGCGCCGCGGCAAGCTTTTAATTTTGGAATTATCCGGCGGTAAATTTTTAACAGTGCACTTGAAAATGACCGGGCAGCTGGTGGTTCCCGGAGGCCAAAAGTCAAGCCGGGTGTTTTTTGCCTTAAGCGGTGGCCTGAGCATGGATTTTAATGACCAGCGCCTGTTTGGAGAGCTGCGTTTAGTCAGTGATTGGAAAAAACTGGCGTTTATTCGGCGCCTGGGGCCGGAGCCATTCGATTTGACTTCTGCGGATTTTCAGGATATGCTGTTAAAAAGAAAAACTGCAATTAAACCGCTTTTGCTGGACCAGTCATTTATCGCCGGCATTGGCAATATTTATGCCGCAGAAATTTTATTTCGTGCTAAAATCGGCCCGTTTCGTCCGGCTAACAGTTTAACTAAACAAGAGCAGCTTCTGTTGTACCGGCAGCTGCAGCGGGTATTGGCCAGCGCGATTAAGCACGGAGGTTCCTCGGTAGATGATTATGTACGGGTATCCGGAAAAAAAGGAGATTACGGCCGGTTGCACCGGGTTTATGGCCGGGAGGGTAAGCCTTGTTTTGTCTGCGCCGGGTGCGTGAAGAGGGTATCCCAGGGAGGAAGGGGCACGTATTTCTGCCCTAAGTGCCAAGCATGAAAAAACGCCTTAAGATAAACGGGATTATTATGGCTACTGCCGCTTTAGTGCTGGCATTTTTCCCCAAGTTATTTCTCCGGGTTTACTCCGGTGGAATCCGGGAAGAGTTGATCGAGGCTACGGGTTTTGCCCTGATTCTTTTAGGGCAGCTGATCCGGGTTTCTGCACGCGGGTACAAAGCCGAACATTCCCGGGACAGCCAGGCTTTAATTCAGACAGGCCCATATCAGGTGGTGCGTAACCCCATGTATTTAGGGATATTTTTGATCGGATCCGGAGTAGTCCTGGCGATATTCAGATGGTGGGCGGTAGGAGTTTTTATCACGGTCTTTATTATCCGCTATATCGTGCTGATTTATAAGGAGGAAAAAAAGCTTTATGCGATGTTTCCGCAGAATTATCCGGCGTATTGCCGCAAAGTCCCCCGTATTTTTCCTTCATTATCCACGATGGTTAATTTAGATATTATCGAATATCTACCGATCAAAATAATCTGGTTTAAAAGAGAAATCGGCTCCATCTTAACCTTGCTTTTACTGACCTTGTTCGTGGAGTCCTGGGAGGATATTTCCCAGGAAGGTTTCCAGGCTTATCTTCAGCAATCCGTGTGGATATTCTTGACCTTTATTTTATTCATTGTTTTTATAATTTTACTCAGCCGACGGACAAGCAGGAAAGATGAAAACAGCACAAATTAAGGCCAAGATCCTCATCAACCGAAAGATTAACGCGACCTGCTGGCGCCTGGAGTTTAGGTCTGCTGCGATTGTCAGGTTTGCGCAGCCCGGGCAGTTTGTTAATATCCGCATAAGCGATACCGGCGGCCCTTTGTTAAGAAGGCCGGTTAGTATTCATGGCGTAAAATCCGGCCGGGTGAAAATAATTTATGAAGTTGTCGGCACCGGTACCCGGATGTTGTCGGCTAAGAAGCCCGGTGAATCTTTAGACCTGATCGGGCCGCTGGGCCGGGGGTTTGATTATACCTGCGTGAAAAAGCCTGCGGCGGGAAAATATATTTTGGTGGCCGGAGGCATGGGTGTAGCGCCGCTGGTGTTTTTAGCGGAAAAATTGAAATCAAGAAAACCGGTGGTGTTAATCGGGGCCCGTTCCAAAGATAAAATTATCTGCTGCCAGGAATTTAAATCTTTAGGGTGTTTGGTCAGGGTGGCTACCGATGACGGTTCGCTGGGGTTTAAAGGCAAAGTCACCGAGCTATTAAAGGAAATACTACAGGGTGAAAAAATTGCCGGGGTATTTTCCTGCGGGCCGCATCCGATGTTAAAGGCGGTTGCCCGGATCGCCGGGGAAAACAAGATCTGCGCCCAGCTTTCTTTAGAGGAGCATATGGCCTGCGGGATAGGCGCCTGCTTAGGCTGTGTTGTTGCCACCCGGCATGGCTACCGGAGTGTTTGCAAGGATGGTCCGGTTTTTTTCAGCGAGGAATTAATATGGTAAAATCCCAAAAACCGAATTTAAGCGTTAAGCTTGGGCCCCTGAACTTAAAAAACCCGGTTATGGTGGCCTCCGGGACATTCGGCTATGCTCAAGAATTTGAGGATTTGACTGATTTAAAAAAACTCGGTGCGATTGTGACTAAAACGGTGACCCTTAAAGGCCGCCAAGGCAATCTTCCTCCGCGCACCTGTGAAACTCCTGCCGGCATGCTTAATTCGATCGGCCTGGAGAACCCGGGGATTGATAAATTTATCCGGGAGAAACTCCCCTTTCTTAAAAAGCTGGGGATTCCGGTAATTGTCAGTATCGCCGCCGAAGAAACTCCGGATGAATTTGACCTGTTGGTTAAAAAAATCGACCAGGTTACCGAAGTAGCGGCGATCGAACTAAATATATCCTGCCCGAACCTCCGGAAGGACAAATTGATTGCCCAGGACCCCCAGGCGACCCTGGAATTAGTCAGCAGAGTACGCAAACTCACAAAGAAGTGTTTGATGACCAAGTTATCTCCTAATGTGACCTCGATTACTGAGATTGCCCAGGCCGCACAGGCCGCCGGCAGTGACGCCTTAGTTTTGATTAATACTTTGGGCGGGATGAGCATCGATGTGAACAAGCGCGTTCCTAAATTAGGCGCCTGGGTAGGAGGCTTGAGTGGCCCGGCGATCAGGCCGGTAGCCGTCAAAATGGTCTGGGAAGTATTCAATAAGATTAAGATTCCTATTATCGGGATGGGTGGTATAATGGATATTTCCAGTGCCCTGGAATTTTTTATTGCCGGCTCTACCGCTATAGGCGTAGGCACGGCTAATTTCATTGACCCTGCAGCCGCGGAAAAAATTATCTCCGGCTTAAAAGAGTATATGCTGGATAATCAGCTGCAAAATTTAAGCCAGCTTACCGGAAGGTTAAAAGCATGCCAAGATTGAATGACCCCCAAGCCATCCTGGCTTTAGATGTGGATACCCTGGAGGAGGCCAAGCAGTTTGTGGATGGGCTTTATCCTAAGATCAAAATTTTTAAAATCGGCAGTTACTTGTTTACCGCCTACGGGCCTAAAGTTATCGAAGCGGTACAGCTTAAAGGGGCCGAGGTTTTTTTGGATCTGAAATTTTTCGATATTCCCAATACCGTGGCCGGCGCAGTCAGCGCTGCGGTAAAGCTAAAAGTAAAGATGCTCACCCTGCATATCAGTGGCGGCCAGGAGATGCTTAAAGCCGCGGTAGATGCCGCTGATGCGCAAGCCAAAGCATTAAAAACCATCCGGCCTTTGTTAATCGGAGTCACGGTATTAACCAGCCAGAAAACCAAACCCGCCCAGGTTTTAGCGTTAGCTAAGCAGGGGTTGGCTTGCGGCTTAGACGGAGTGGTCTGCTCCGCGCACGAAGCCGCTTTTTTACGCCGGAAGATCAAAAATGATTTTATTCTGGTAACTCCGGGGATCCGCCCGGATATCGCCGGCAAAGATGACCAGCAGAGAATTGCTACTGTTAGCCTGGCGGTTAAATCCGGAAGCGATTTTTTAGTTATCGGCCGGCCGATCTTAAAATCCGCAGACCCGCAATTGGCGACGGAAAAAATTTTAGGAGAAATCTCCCGTTTACGCTGATAATTAAATAAGTACTGCTTGGCGGGATGTCACTATACGAATATTAGGGGGGTTCAAATGGCACAGGAAATTAAAGATCTAATCGCCCAAATCCAAAAGGAAGGTGTCCAGCAGGCCCAGGCCCAGGCCCAGCAGATCCAAATTCAATCCAGGCGGGATGCTGAAAAGATCATCTTGGGGGCGCAGGCAGAAGCGGCCAAGATAATTGAGCAAGCCAATATTCAGGCCGCAAAACTCAGCGATTCCACGCAGTCGGCTTTAAAACAAGCCAGCCGCGACCTTTTGATCAGTTTAAAGGAAGAAATCATCTCGATGCTGGAGCGGCTAATTAAAACCCGCCTGCAGGAAGCCTTAAGCCCCGAAGAATTAGCGCAGATTATCGGCGCCCTGATTAAGAATGCCCCGCTTTCACTGGGGTCGCAGATAGAGGTTTCTTTAAACCAAAAAGATAAAGATAGGTTGGAGCAGGGGCTTCTCAAGCAGCTGGTAGAGACCGCTAAACAGGGGATAGTCTTAAAATCTGCTGTCGGCATCAGCAGCGGTTTTGTGATCAGTTTCGACGGCGGTAAATCAATTTTTGATTTTAGCGCTCAGGCCTTAAGCGATTATATTTTAGGATCTTTGCACCCGGAGTTAAACAAAATTTTAAATCCTTAAAACTCATGCCTGCTTATTATACGTATTTGATCTCCAGCCTTCCGGAGTTGAGCCTGTCGGCTAAACCGCCTTTTGGGCTGAAGGAATTTTTTGCTAAATGCCGGGGCCTGATTCCGGAAAAAGAGTATGCAATACTGGAAACTGCCTGCGGCCAGCATGGATATATTTTAGCCAGCCGGGGGATCGGCAGTTTAAAGCGCTGGATTAATTTTGAGGTTACTTTAAGAAATGAACTGGCCCGCGTCCGCGCCGCCCGGAAGAAAACCGACCCTTTAAAATTCCTGCATTTTCCGGATGAACCGCAGGCATGGATCAGCCATCTGGCTATAGCCGCCTTTCGCACCCCCGCTGTTTTGGAAGCGGAAAAAATGCTGGATCAGGCCCGGTGGGATTTTTTAGAGGAATTACGCTTCGGCCATTATTTTGATTTTGCGCATTTATTGATCTATGGGTTAAAACTTAAACTCCTTGAGCGCTGGGACAAAATTCAGGGGGCCGACAAAGAGCATTTATTAAACGCAGCGATAGCCGGCTAAATTAAATATGGATAAAATCAGGAACGGACAAGTGGTAAAGATTAATGCCAATATGGTGACCGCAGAGGTCTCCGGCCAGATCGTCCAGAATGAGGTAGCTTACATTATTCACGGAGAAGAGCGGCTGAAGGCCGAAGTAATCCGGGTGCGCAAAAACTTAGCGGAAATGCAGGTGTATGAAAGCACCCAAGGATTAAAGGCCGGAGATTCGGTAGAGTTTAGCAATGAACTTTTGTCGGTCGAGCTGGGGCCCGGGCTCCTGGGCCAGATCTTTGACGGCCTGCAGAATCCCCTTCCGGCCCTGGCTAAACAATGCGGGTTTTTTCTTAAGCGTGGAGTATATCTGGAGGCTCTTCCGGATGATCAAGAATGGGATTTTACTCCTCTGGTCTCCGTCGGCGATAAAGTTTTAGCCGGCAGCTGGCTGGGTTTTGTCCCGGAGAAGATCTTTAAACATTATATTATGGCACCTTTTGCCTTAAGCGGCAGTTTAGAGGTGGTTAAAATTTCTCCTGCCGGAAAATATAATTTAAAGCAAGCAGTGGCCCAGCTTAAAGACGCTACCGGCCTCTTGCATGATGTTTTCCTGCAGCAGATCTGGCCGGTGAAAATGCCGATTGTTGCTTATGCGGAAAAATTAAGGCCCAGTCAACCTTTGGTTACTAAGATGCGCCTGATTGATTCATTGTTTCCGGTCAACCTCGGCGGAACTTATTGTATCCCCGGGCCGTTCGGCGCGGGTAAAACCGTTTTACAGCAGTTAGTCAGCCGGCATGCGGAGGTGGATATTGTGATCATTGCTGCTTGCGGGGAGCGTGCCGGAGAAGTGGTCGAGACGCTAAAAACATTCCCTAAATTACAGGACCCGCGCACGCATAAACCTTTGATGGACCGCACGATCATTATTTGTAATACCAGCTCTATGCCGGTAGCCGCCCGCGAATCCAGCGTGTACACCGCGGTGACTATGGCGGAATATTACCGCCAGATGGGTTTGAATGTTTTATTGCTTGCTGATTCTACCTCGCGCTGGGCGCAGGCGATGCGCGAAATGAGCGGTCGGCTGGAGGAGATCCCCGGAGAGGAGGCATTTCCCGCCTATCTGGAAAGCCGGATCGCTTCTTTTTATGAACGCGCAGGGTATGTCCGGCTGCAATCCGGAGCAACCGGATCAGTGACTATCGGCGGAGCAGTGAGTCCTGCCGGAGGGAATTTTGAGGAGCCGGTGACGCAGGCGACTTTAAAGGTAGTGGGAGCATTTCATGGTTTATCCCGCGAACGCTCCGATGCCAGAAAATACCCGGCGATCGATCCGCTGATCAGCTGGAGTAAGTATGCCGGGTTTGTCGATCCGCAGGAGAAGGAGAAAAGCCACCGCCTCCTGTTGCGCAGCAGCGAAATCGCCCAAATGATGAAGGTGATCGGAGAGGAAGGGACCTCACTTAAAGATTATATTGAATATCTTAAGGGGGAGTTTTTTGATTTTGTTTACCTGCAGCAAAATGCCTTTGATCCGGTGGATGAATCTACCTCCAAAGAAAGGCAGGTATATCTTTTGAAATTTATCGGTTCGATTTTAGATACTCAATTCAACCTGGCGGATAAACCGGCGGCCCTGCATTTTTTTCAATCTTTACGCCAGTTGATGCGCAGCTGGAATTCTGCTGAGTATAACGGAGCAGAGTTTAAAAAGATTGAATCCCAGGTCAGAATACTTTTGGAAAGCATGGCTATTAAGAAAGAAAAGTAAATATGCAAAAGGCCTATACGAATATTATCCAGATTGCCGGAGATGTGATCACGGTGGAGGCGGAAGGAGTAGGTTATGCGGATATCGCCCAGATCACTACCCGCCGCGGTATATCTTTAGCTCAGGTTATCCGGATCGACGCCAAAAAAATCTTTTTGCAGGTCTTTGCCGGTACCCGGGGGATCGCCACGGGAGATAAGGTGAGGTTTCTGGGGCATCCGATGCGCGTGGCCACCGGGGATAATCTCCTGGGCCGTATTTTTAACGGCAGCGGCCTGCCGCTTGACCATGGACCGTTGCTTTCCGAAGGACTGGCAGATATTGGCACTCCGTCGGTCAATCCGGTCAAAAGGATTATTCCCAATAAAATGATCCGCACCGGGATCCCGATGATCGATGTCTTCAATTCATTAGTGGAATCGCAGAAGCTGCCGGTTTTTTCCATTGCCGGAGAGCCCTATAATGAACTTTTGGCGCGGATTGCCATTCAGGCCGAGGTGGATATTATTATCGTCGGCGGGATGGGGTTAAAATATGACGATTATTTATATTTTCGGGAGACCTTAAATGCGCACGGGGCGATTGGCCGCTGCATATTTTTTATTCATACCGCATCGGACCCGACGGTAGAATGCTTATTAGTCCCGGATATCAGCCTGGCCGTGGCTGAGAATTTTGCTTTGGCCGGTAAAAGGGTGCTGGTTTTGTTGACCGATATGACGAATTTTGCGGATTCTTTAAAAGAAATTTCTATTACCATGGAGCAGGTGCCTTCCAACCGCGGCTATCCCGGAGACCTCTACAGCCAGTTGGCTGCCCGGTATGAAAAAGCCGTAGATTTTGACGGAGCCGGTTCGATTACCATCCTGGCGGCGACGACCATGCCCGGGGATGATGTCACTCATCCTGTACCGGATAATACCGGTTATATTACCGAAGGCCAGCTTTATTTAAAAAACGGAGTGATTGAACCGTTCGGATCTTTGAGCCGTTTAAAACAACAGGTCAACGGAAAGACCCGCCCGGATCACCGCACGATCATGGATACGATGATCCAACTTTTTGCCGATTACCGGGAAACCCTGGAAAAGCAGTCAATGGGCTTTCAGATGAGCCCTTGGGATCAGAAGTTGCTTAAATACGGGATACTTTTTGAAAAAAATATGATGTCGCTTAAAGTGAATATTCCTTTGGAAAAAGCCCTGGATCTGGCCTGGCAGATCTTAAGCGATTGTTTTACTCCCGAAGAAACCGGAATCAAGTTGTCCATTATTCAGCAATTCTGGCCGAAAAAATAATGGCGAAGATTAAGCTTACTAAAGGTGAATTAAAGAGGCAACGCGACGCCTTAAAGCAGTTTGAGCGTTACCTGCCCACCCTGCAATTAAAGAAACAGCAGCTGCAGCTTGAGATTCTCCAACAAAATACTCTCCTGGAAAATGTCCGGCAGTCCTTGATTAAAAAAACCCAAAACGCGCTTATTTGGGCCGGTTTATTGGCCGAGGTGCAGCCGGATTTCCGGCAGT
>CAZEBD010000013.1:14812-19621 GCA_964510625.1 uncultured Planctomycetales bacterium | reverse complement strand
GCAAGAATTTTGACAGCTTAATCAAAGCCGGGGATGATCACTTAATTGAGAAGGTGGGTAAGCAATTAAGGGAGATGATGCCCTGGATGAAGAAATAAATAGTAAATTTTAGTTAGGTCGCGGGTCCTGCCGATGACTGTTTCTCGTCCGTCTGAAACGGACTCGAATCCAGTCATCGGCACCCGCGACTAATACATCAAAATAAAGTTTACTATTTTAGAATATGGTGTTGATATGGAAAAAATAATTATATTTGATACAACTTTAAGGGATGGAGAACAGGCTCCGGGAGCGGCCCTGACCAGTTTTCAGAAGCTGGAGATCGCTGCTCAATTGGAAAACCTTGGGGTTGATATTATTGAAGCGGGTTTTCCGATTGCTTCTTACGATGATTTTGCCGCGGTCAGCGCGATTGCCAAACTGATTAAAAAAGGCGGGGTTTGCGCTTTGGCCCGTTGTATCGATAAAGATATTGAGCGCGCCGGGGCATCCTTAAAGAAAGCCAAGCATCCGCGCATCCATCTTTTTCTGGCTACCTCTAAGATACACCTACAATATAAATTTAAAAAAGCCGAAAATGAAATTTTCCAGATTGCCAGGAGTTCTATCCGGCAGGCCAAGAAATACTGTCGGGATATTGAATTTTCTCCTGAAGATGCCACCCGCACGGACAAGGATTTTTTATTCCGGATGATTGAGATGGCAATTAACGAAGGGGCTCAAACGATTAACATTCCTGATACTGTCGGTTATAGTTATCCGCAGGAGGTTTACTGTTTGATTGCTGACATCATCAATAACGTTACGAATATCAACAAAGCGGTTATCGCTACCCATTGCCATAATGATTTGGGGCTGGCGACCGCTAATTCTTTGTCGGCGGTTTTAGCCGGAGCCCGCCAGGTGCATTGCACGATTAACGGGATCGGTGAACGCGCCGGGAATGCTTCGCTGGAAGAAGTAGTTATGGCGATGAAAACACGTAAGGATGTCTTCGGCGATTTCTATACTAATATTAACACCAAAGAAATATACCGTACATCCCGCCTGGTGAGTAAGCTGACCAGTTTTGTTGTGCCTCCGAATAAAGCTATCGTCGGTAAAAATGCCTTTGCTCATGAATCAGGCATTCACCAGGATGCAATCCTAAAGAAACGGATCACCTATGAGATCATGGATCCTCATGATGTGGGTATTGCTTCCAGCCAGCTGATCATGGGTAAACACTCAGGCCGCCATGCTTTCCGGGATAGATTAAAAACACTGGGATTTAACCTTAGCCAGGAGCAGTTGAATAAATCATTTGCCCGCTTTAAGGAAGTCGCGGATAAAAAGAAAGCGATTTTTGACGATGACCTGAGGGTGATTGTCGAGGATGAAGCGCGGGCTTTAAAGCCGCTTTGGAAACTGGATAGTTTTGAGATTAATTCCGGGACCAAGATCAAGCCTTATGCCAAGGTAGAATTATTTAAGGCGGGTAAAATTATATCCGGAGCCTCTTCCGGAGACGGCCCGGTAGATGCTTGTTTTAAGGCTATTGATAAGATTACCGGTTATAAAGCAAAGCTGGAGGATTTCCGCCTGGAAGCAGTTACCTCCGGCAAAGATGCCCTGGGTCAGGTAAGTTTAAAGCTTAAAGTTGCTGGCAGTGTCGTTAATGGCCGCGGCTTTAGCACAGATATCGTGGAAGCAGCAGTTAAAGCATATATTGATGCGGTGAATAAAATAAATATCAAATGACCTTAAAGCCTAAACTTTACGGTTTAGTCGGTTTTCCCATCCAACACAGCCTTTCACCCTGCATGCACAATGCGGCGCTTGCGGCGCTAAAAATAAAAGCCAGATATAAATTATTTGAACTACAGGCCGATCAGCTGGAAAAATTCCTGCATAACCTAAAAAAAAATAATATTGGCGCCTTTAATGTTACGATTCCCTATAAAGAGACGATATTGCCTTATTTAAATAATAAATCCTTCGGGGTGCGCGAGATCGGGGCGGCTAATACTGTCGTAGTTGGCAGAGAAGGGAAGCTTAAAGGTTTTAATACTGATTTTCTCGGGTTTAGCCGGCACTTACAAATATTAAAGATCAAGCCTAAGAAAGCCGCAATTATCGGGGCAGGTGGCGCAGCTAAGGCGGTATGTTTTGCCCTGGGGAAAATGAAAGTGCAAGAGTTGTGTATTTATGATATTGATGTTTTCAAAAGCTTGGGGTTAGTCAGCCGATTTAAAGATGTATTCAGCCAGACTAAGTTTAGTGCCGTCGCCAGGATCGAAGAGTTGAACTTGCCGGATAAAGATTTATTAGTCAATGCTTCTCCGGTAGGCGTGCGGCCGCAGGATCCTTGTTTAGTCCAAGCCCAGGCAATGCACAAGGATCTTTTTGTTTATGATTTAATTTATAACCCGGCTGAAACTAAACTTCTCGGCCAGGCCAAGCAGGCAGGTTGTCGTTGTTCTAACGGGTTAGGGATGCTTTTATACCAGGGGGTGCTTGCTTTCGGTCATTTTACCGGTAAGCAGCCTCCGGTGGAAATTATGTCAGCGGCATTAGAAAAAGGAGCGAAAAAGCTATGATTGCAAAAATTATTGTTTTTATCTTTGGTTCGATTGTCGGCAGCTTTTTAAATGTCTGCATTCACCGTATGCCTAAAGGTGAATCCGTAGTCTGGCCGCGTTCCCATTGCCCGAAGTGTCAGAAGAGGATCCCCGGGTATGATAATATTCCTTTTGTTAGTTTTCTTCTGCTTGGCGGCCGGTGCCGTTTCTGCCATCAGAAGATTTCCTGGCGATATCCGCTGGTGGAATTGTTAACGGCGTTGTTGATGGTGGCGCTATTTGACCGTTTCGGCTTACGTTATGAATTTTTTCTTTATATGGTGATGTTGTGGGCCTTGATTATCGCTACCTTTATCGATATTCCGCACCGGATCATTCCTGATGAGGTATCTGTCGGCGGGATGATCTTAGGCTTTATTATGGTTTCAGTGACCGGTTTTAGTTATAATCCCCTGAGATTCAGTTTTGCGCCGATGGGCAAGTCATTATTAGGGATTCTTGCCGGCGGAGGGATTATTTATCTGACCGGAGTCATCTTTGACCTGGTTTATTTCAAACTGTTAAAGCGGCCGGCGATCAATGGCGAGACTGAATCAATGGGCGGAGGGGATGTCAAATTATTAGCGATGATCGGGGCATTTATGGGTTGGCAGCTGGCGGTGTTAACCTTTTTCCTGGCGCCTTTTATGGGGATTATCATTGGTATCGTCAACCTGGCAACAAAAAAGGATCATACCATACCTTATGGCCCGTTTTTGTCTTTAGCTGCCCTGGTATCTTTATTTTGGGCGGATAAATTACTCCCGCTGATTATTCCTTATTAATAAAGCCATATGTCGGAATTAAACCTTCCTAACTATCTTTCTGAGTCTATCTCAAAGGCCAACTGGAAAAGTACCGGTTTTCAGAAGCGCGCCGGTGTATTGGTTCCGTTGTTTATGGTCTATTCCAGGGATAGCTTTGGGATCGGCGACCTGGGTGATTTAAAACTGGTGGTTGATTGGGCCAAGGCCACCGGAAATTCTATTCTCCAGCTTTTACCGATGAATGAAGTGGGCGGAGTTTTTTGTCCGTATGATGCGGTAAGCTCTTTTGCCCTGGAGCCTGCTTATATTAGTTTAAAGGAGTTTCCGGAGATCGCCGCGAAAAAATTTACGCTTGGTGCCGGTGCGCATTATGTGGATTATTCTGTAAAAGAAGCAAAATTGCGTCTACTCTGGGATGTTTTTATATCCGTTGACCTGAGCGAGGCGTCAGATTTTGAAGAATTTCAACGCCGTAACGCTTATTGGCTGCCGGATTTTGCGCTTTTTAAAGTCCTTAAGGATTATCATCAAGGTAAACCCTGGTATGAATGGGAAGATAAATTCAAACAGCGTAAACAGGATGCGCTGCAGGCTTTCGGCCGGGAGCATATCGAGAAAATAACTTTTCAGATGTGGCTGCAGTGGGTGCTTTTTAAACAGTTTAAAGCCGCCGGTGATTATGCAAAAAGCAAAAATATTTTGCTTAAAGGCGACCTGCCGGTTTTGGTTTCCCGGGATAGCGCGGATGTCTGGGCTCACGCCGAATTTTTTAAACTCCAAACTGCTGCCGGGGCTCCGCCGGATATGTATGCGGCGCGCGGCCAGCGCTGGGGGATGCCGACTTATAATTGGGAATTAATCGCCCGGGATGATTACCGCTATATTAAAGAAAAATTAAAATATGCCCAGGAGTTTTACGATATTTTACGTATTGACCATGTAGTCGGGCTTTTCCGTATCTGGAGCATTCCATATCAAGACCCGCAGGAAAATCAGGGGCTACACGGAACTTTTGACCCGCTGGATGAGGGGCTTTGGGACCAGCATGGCCGCCGGATCCTCAGGGTTCTGATTGAGAATACGAAAATGTTGCTTTGCGCAGAAGATTTAGGGGTGATTCCACAATGTTGTATTGATGCTCTTTTAGAGTTCGGTATCCCTGGCAATGATGTGCAGCGCTGGGTAAAAGACTGGAATAAGCGCCATGATTTTCTTGCGCCTGGTGAGTACCGCCAGCTTGCCGTAGCCATGCTTTCAACTCATGATACGACTAACTGGCGCGCCTGGTGGAAATATGAGGCCGGAACGGTTGACCAGGGATTATTTGTCAGAAAGTGCAATGACCGCCAGATTGATTTTTTTAAAGTCAGCCCCAAGCTTTTTGACCCAAAGCTTTCTTTCCATGGCCGCTTACGTTGGATGAGCCAGGTCGACTCAGTGGA
>CAZEBD010000013.1:0-14802 GCA_964510625.1 uncultured Planctomycetales bacterium | reverse complement strand
CTGGTTTGGGAACTGGGTAAAAGAAAGGAAGAGGTCAGAGATTTTATCGAACTCTATGAAAATACTTTCGGAGAAAAAGACAAGCTTTGGAAACTTTTAGGATATTCCGGGATGGCGCCTGAGGAGGCTGGCGACGATTTGTTAGCCCGGGTGACCAAATCGGTTTTAGATTCACAGGCGGTATTCTGTATTAATTCTATTTTGGATTATTTAGGCCTGGCCGGTATGCTTACAGGGGATTCCTATCAATACCGGATCAATCTTCCCGGCACAGTCAGCCCTAAAAACTGGTCATTGCGCCTGCCGCTGAGCCTGGAGGAATTACTGAAGCATCCGGTGAATCAACGGATCCGTAAGATGATTATTAATTCAAGCCGATGATAAGCGAGGATAAGACGTTTTATATAAGTAGTTGATCTATCACAAATTACAAAATAAATATTTTGCGATAGAACAGACGATTTGTTTAGAAAACTCTTGTTAAACAAGAGGTTATATAAAACGTCTTTTAGAATAACCGAATTAAATCTAAATTCAATGGGAACTTTAACAGGAACAGCATATTATATCTCTAAGGGCATCGGCCGGGCGATCATGGACTATAAGATGCTTAAGCCCGGAGATAAGATCGCAGTTGCGGTCTCTGGCGGCAAAGATAGTTTGACTTTATTGCGCTTGTTAATTGACCGCAAGAAGTTTGTTCCGATAAAATATGAAGTGGTCGCTATCCATATCGATATGGGGTATCCTAAATCTATCGCGGCAAAGCTGGAAAAGTATTTTAAGCGGATCAGGGTTGAATACCGGATTATCAAAAGCGATGTGCTCAAAAAAACCGCCAAAAACAAAATTAACTGTTTTTGGTGCTCCTGGAACAGGAGAAAAGAATTATTTCTGGCCGCTGATAAGCTGGGCTGCACGAAGATCGCCCTGGGCCACCATATGGATGATATTGCCGAAACATTTCTTTTAAATTTATTCTTTCAGGGTGAAATATCTACGATGAAACCTAAGCAGGAGTTGTTTGAAGGCAAGGTGACGATCATCCGCCCTTTAGCTTATGTAGAGGAACAGATGATCAAGCGTTTTGCCAAAGAAGCAAAGTTAGGGCATGATACTTGTGCTTGTCCGCATTCGGCTATTTCCAACCGCATCCGGATGTCGCGCATTATTGCCGGCCTTGAAAAGGTCTCTCCAGATATTAAGAAGAATATTTTTCGTTCCTTAAAGAGAATTAAAAAGGATTATTTACTTTAACCGCATTTCCGGCAGTGGTATAATAATTTCATGATTATCCTTATAGCAATATTATTTCTAGTCCTGGCTGGTTTTATCGTGATGGTGGTGCTTAAAATTTCCACTCAGGTTAATGAGCGTTTAAACCAAATGAACCAGTCCATTCAAGAGGCTAATAAGATCATCGGTCAGAATCTGGGGAGTGCGACCGAAGCTTTTGGCAACGTCAAAGAGCAGCTGGGTAAGCTCCAAGAGACCAATAAACAGATCATCGCCATCAGTCAGGATATCTCCAGTCTTCAGGAGCTTTTGCGGGCCCCAAAATTCCGCGGGGCGATGGGGGAAACTTTTTTGGGGAATCTGCTGGCGCAGGTATTGCCAAAAGATCATTATCATCTGCAATACCGTTTTAAGAGCGGGGAAGCAGTGGATGCGGTAATCCGCTTGGGAGAAAGATTAGTGCCGGTGGATGCTAAATTCAGTTTAGAGAATTTCCAGCGGATGCAGGAGGCTTCTGATGAACAGGCCAAAGAGTTTTTGCGCAAAAAATTTGTCCAGGATATAAAAAACCGGATCAACGAAATCGCGGTAAAATATATTCTGCCGGGGGAGAATACCTATGATTTTGCTTTAATGTATATCCCGGCGGAGAACGTTTAT
Source organism: uncultured Planctomycetales bacterium (assembly GCA_964510625.1). GTDB lineage: Bacteria > Omnitrophota > Gorgyraeia > Gygaellales > Profunditerraquicolaceae > UBA6249. The sequence continues at coordinate 12,906 of CAZEBD010000013.1, read as the reverse complement.
TATGAAGTGATCATTAAAGAAGATATTTTTACTTATAGCATGGCTAAAAAGGTGATTCCGGTTTCCCCTAATACATTTTATGCTTATTTGCAGGTAATTTGTTTAGGCCTGCGTGGTCTTAAGGTGGAAGAAAATGCTAAGGCTATTCTTAAAAGTTTAGGTGCTTTGGCGGTTGAAACCGAAAGATTTAAAGAAGATTTTAATATTTTGGGTAACCACCTTGTGGATGCCAATAAGAAGTATGCCGATTCCCAGAAGCGCCTGGAAAAAGTCTCCGAGCGCCTGATCAATATCCAGGATACTAAATCCATAGAATCCCGCTAAGTTAACCTATGATTTTTGACGTTCGAGTAACCGCCCGTGCCAGCCGTAATCGTGTAGAACAAGCCGGTAATATCTTAAAAGTGTATTTGACTAAACCGGCCGCAGAGGGCCTGGCCAATGAGCAGCTTATCGATTTACTAAGCAAGCATTTTAAGATCAAAAAATATCAAATTAGTATTAAAAGCGGCGCAAAAAGCCGCCATAAGCTGATCCGTATCGATGAAACCGCTTAATCCTTTAGAAAAATTTAAAATTCCTCAGGTAATTTCTTCTTTCAGCAGGCGCTCAGACGGCAATATGTCATTTTCATTCGGCGACACGCGTAATGTTTTAGAAAACCGCAAAAAATTTCTTTCCGGGCAAGGCATAGACTACCGCAATTTGATTACGGCTAAGCAGGTTCATGGTAAATCGGTAAAATATGTAACGCAAAGTGATAAAGGCAAGGGGGCGGTAGATTACGACAATGCCATTGCCGATACCGATGGGTTCATCACTGACCAACCGAATTTACCGATTGCAATATTAACCGCGGATTGCCTTTCGATTTTTATTTATGATCCGCTGCGTCCGGCGATTGCTATTTTGCATGCAGGCTGGCGCTCTACTGAAAAGAATATTGCTCAAGAGGGGGTTAGGGCAATGCAGGATAAATTCGGCAGCCGGCCTGAATCTTTGTTGGTAGGATTCGGCCCCTCGATCCGCGTCTGTTGTTTTGAAGTTGAGGATGGTTTTAAAAGTAATTTTCCCTTTGGCCTCTTTAGAAGAGAGGAAAGAATCTTTATGGATATTGCTTTAATTAACCGTCGCCAGCTTATTGACTGTGGAGTTAAGGAAGAAAGTATTTTTGATTCGGCACTGTGCACATTTTCAGACAATGATCTGTTTTCTTTCCGCAAGGAAGCACAAGACGCCGGCAGGTTGATGTCGGTGATTATGCTGCGATGATTACAAAATATACCCTGGAATTTATTTTGCATGCCAAAGATAGTTCGCCTAAAGCCATTAAAGGAGCGCTGGCTGAATTCGGAGGAGATTTAGTAGTTTCGGAGTGCCAAGAATCCGGCGAAAGCTGCAATTATCAAGTTAATATGATTACCGAAGATCCCACCCTAGTTTTTGATCTCTGCTCGCAATTAGGCCGCATCCGCTCGGTCAAAGTCCACGAAAAATAAAAGAAAACCCTTTCTTTTTAGCCTCATTTACCCTTGATTTTGCTTACCTATATAGCATACTTTATATATCAAAAGCCCGGTAGGCAAAATGATGAAAAAACCCAAGTTTTCTAAAATTCTAGCCATTATTCTGTCTGGCCTGCTTATTTTTCAGCAAACTGGCTTTGCCCAGGTTGCCGCCGTTGAATTAAATATCGCCGGCCGCTTCGCTGATTTTGGTAATAGCTTTACCCCCGATAAGTTCCGCCCGTTGCATTTACGATCCATATCCTACGACGGATTAAATAACGATTTTAAACTTCTCTTAGATAAAGGCAGCCAAAAACAGCCGCAAGATCAAGAAGTTCAGAAAACAGCCAAGGAGCTGCTTAACTACTTTTTCGTCGGTATCGCTTTGCCTAATGATGCCTTTTGGGTAAACCTCAGGCCGGATTCACCTAATGATATTATCGACCCGTTTTTGGCACAGACCGATGTGGGAAAAGTGCTTCTTGAGGCCGACCTGCAATTAAAGAAGGATACCGCAAACGCTACTAACCCCGGCACACCGTTAGGCAGGGAATATTGGAATAAGCTTTATCAAAAAGCCGCAGAACTCTATGGTACTCAGAATGTAACTATCCCTACGCTTACCCGCCCCTGGATTATTCCGGATGAGGTTGTTATCCGTGAATCCGCCGATTCAGCCTATGTCTATAAAGCTACGCTTAAGGTTATGCTTGAGCAGGACCATTTAAAAGATAATTCCACCTATGCTTTTAAAGATGAAAGAGAAAAGCAGCTTAATGAATATTCTGCGCAGCTTATCCGAGAAAAAATAATTCCTAAGCTTACTAAAGAAATCAACAGCGCCAAGCGCTATGCGCCGCTGAGACAAGTTTATTATTCGCTTATCCTTGCGCAGTGGTTTAAAGCCCGGAATCATAATGATAGCAATCAATATGCCAGGCGGATCAATCGGAAGGACTTATCCGGCCTGCAATCGCCGGTCCCCTTTACGGTAGATACTTATTTTAATGCTTATAAAGAAAATTTCGCTAAAGGCCAATACAATATTAAGGAGCCGGTATCAACTGCTTACGGCCAGGCCATCCGGAGCTATTTTTCAGGCGGGGCTGAGTTAGCCTTAAGCATTCCTTCTCTTGGCCAGACAGCTTCAGTTAATTCTAATGGTACAGTGGTATCCGTTATTCCGGACTCCGGCGGTTCCATCGCTGGTAATAATAGTTTAATCATAGAAGCCGGAGCCGGCCAGGAGGTAAGGCGCTTAATGCCGGATGAAGGGCGGCAGGATGCTTCACGGCGCAGCGCTATTGATGGTATCACCGGAAGGATCGATGATTATAACGGCTTTGAGATTAAAATAAACAATCTGATTGCCAAGCTCAATAAGCGGCAGGCATTTGATTCCGGAGATATTGAAGATTTAAAAGACCTTCAAAAGCGGCTCTTGCTTAAAAATTTCTTGGTGGCGATGCAAGATAAAGTTAAACCTGAGGATATGGTTATTGTAATTAATCAAGGGGCGATTAAGGCCTTGAATACTCAGATCGGCCAGCCGAATGTAGACTTGTTTATTAAGTCCCGGCAAGATAAACTTATGAAACTTTTAGTTGCTGAAGGGTTGATTACCGCAGATGGGGTTTTGTCGCTTTCATTCAAGCAGGATAGGTTTGTGATTAAGGGTGAGGTTGTCGCAAGATTAGGCAGAACTGAGGTATTGGCCAGGCTCAACAAAGTAGCACAAACTCTTACCAGTCAGTTAACCAATGATTTACGCAATACCAGTGAATTCAGCGAGAATAGCACGATTCAGGAGTATGTTTTTTCATTTAACTTAGGGTTAAGCGCTCCGGTACAGGCGGATAATGACGATGCCCGGCAGTTAGCAGACTTACAGGCATTACAGGCGGCCAAGATGGAACGCCTGGGGGCATTGGAAAAAGATGAATTGATGTTTAACCAGGAAAGATTCGATGAGTTGATGTTTGAGGCGGATAATTTAAGGCAGGAGCTATGGCTTGCTCCGGGTGAATTACCGGCAGAATCCGAAATGAAGGAGGTCAGGGAGAGGACGGAGGCAGAGCTTGCTTCAGAGCTGGCCAAAGGAATTGCGGGGGCGCAGCGGGCATTTTCACTTAAGCGTTACCTGGATATTATCGATTTATTTGACTATCCTAAATCGTGGCGTCGCGATGCAGATAGGCGTTCGGAAGAAAAAGAAGCGATATCAAGTATATTAGAAGGGTTGAAATATTGGACGGGGCCTCCGGGTAGCGTTGGGCAGGCTGGAACCGACCCGGATCCTGGTATTATTCAGGATGCCTTAGCGGTGATTAAAACCAATTCAAAGAACCACCGCCTTACGTCCGGAGAGGCATTTTTTGCCAAAGCCGCCGAATTATCGGAAAAGGATGACGGTAGATTAATTGCGGTTGATGTAATCGGGTTTTGGGCGGATATCCAGGCAAACCTGGCTAAAGCGCACCAGGAATACATGTCAAAGATAGGTTCTTCTGAATTTCAGAAGCAAGCCTTGGCGTTGAATTTAGCATTGGATACGGATGACCTGATTAAAAGAAAAATGGCGGAGCATGTGGATGCTTTAATCGGGGAATTGGGCGGGTATATTCCGGTTATAGAATTGAACGGCCAACAGCGCCTATTAATAAATCAGGAGGGCGGAGATGAAATTGTTTTATATCTTCATGGGCAGCATGACTGGGGTGCTTTGGCCGGGAGGCTTTCTGAATTGAATTTAGGGGTCAGAATAATGGCGGCTGTAGTTGCTCAGGGTGATGTCTTTGAGCAGGAGAGGCAGAGATTGCTGGGTTTGGCGTATACCGAAATCACAAATGGATATTTTGGAGATGTGTATATTACGGCACAGGAGGCGGATAAAAAAGTAAAAGCCCTGGAAAAAAATAATATATTTTCGGCGGTAGTCTCTCAGGAGGCCAACGCAGAGTGGTTTGTTTATTATCGGGGGCAGAAGGCCGAGTATGATGAATTTTATCGTGGCTTGGTCCAAAGGCGTGGGTTTGGTCCGGGGACTCCGATGGTCGGCCAGTTTGGCGACCCGGGGGAGGAAGGTATTAATCCTTATTTGGCAGGGTTAAGCAGCATAGATGCGGGAATGCGCCGGGGGGCTTATGACAATATACTTGCTATCGCCAGAGCCAGCACGGATGCGCAAAGGCGCGGCATAGCTGTAAAATTGATTACTGCACAGGAAGATTTAATTAAGGCCCGGATAGGCCCGGATAGCGCTGGTCCGGTAGCATTAATCGAGGACTTAATTAAAGCGATTGAGCCGGCCGCAACAATCCAGGGGCCCAGCCGGCAACCTTCTTTTACCGGCCAAGATGAATTAGCGTTAGAGCAGTATATTAAAAAAGGTAAAGGTAATATGCAACAGGGTTTTCCGGAGGTGAAAGAATTTAAGATTCTTCCCGGATACGCGCATCGGCAGGATGACCTTAAAAATGCTATCGACCGGGGGGATATTATTAAAGTTGTATTAAATGATCCCAGTCTTTTGTTCCCGGTTAATCCCTCCTGGACAGATTATTATAAACTAAGCTTGCGTTTTACAACCTTTGCTGGATTGATACTCGAGGCACTTTTTCCTGGGAATCGTCATGATAGTGATGTGCAGATAGTATTTACGATCAGGGAATTACTTAAAAATGCTTTTGTTCACGGTAATCTAGGCAATATTAATATACCGGTTTATATTTATATTGACCGGGGTGGAAGGAAACTCGAGGTTTGGAATCCTAAAATTGAGGGGGATTTATCTCCAGAAGCACTTGGTGCGATGCGGCAAGGGCAGTTGACCGGTAAAGGGCATGGTTTGGAGGACAGCATTGGCAGCCCGGCGCCGGAATATTTACCTATAGGGACTAAGGTAACAGCTTCCTATATGACACCCTGGAGAATAGCAGAAGAACGAGATCGTTCAGATCAACGTCCGCCGCAAAATCCGGCGGGAAGAGGAGGTTCTCCTGTGGGTGGTATTGACTTCCGTTTCTTGCCCATTGTTGTTCAGTCTATGGATAGCTTAAAGGCAAGTATCCGCACGATACCTATCAATAGCTTGCAGCGTATAGATTTAACCCGGGAGTGGAATGATATCGAGCGTTTAGTCGGTTCCGGGATTACTCCTTCAGCCCAGCGCCTGAAAGAATATCTGGCGGCCAGCTGCATTAAAGACAGCTCCCAGCGTGATCTGGAAAAGATAGTTGCTTGTATTGCCGATATTTTAAGGATGCAGGAGGAGACCGGTGCTTTAACCGATCAAACCTTAAAGGATATCCTGGTGGTTTTGGGTTCAGGAAGAAGCACGCAAGATTTAAAATTAGCTTTCGCCAATTAAAGGGGCGCTTCCTTTCTGCCTACCGGCGTAAGGTCCCTTCTTCACAAGCGCTCCTTTATATTTAAAAAGGGGACGTTTCCCTATCGAGGGAAACGTCCCCTTTCTTCAATAATCTCCTTGAAATTAAGGGTAATCCTTATATAATGAATTAACAAATTAAGCCATGTATATTATTGTTTTAGTAACTGCGAAAAATAAAACGCAAGCCGGCAAGATTGCCGCAGGCTTAGTTAAGGCTAAATTGGCTGCTTGCGTAAGTATTGTGGATAAGATGGATTCCATATTTAGCTGGGCAGGCAAGATTGATCAAGCTAAAGAATCACTGTTAATTATTAAATCTAAAAAATCTAAATTACCGCAAATTATTAAGTTAGTCAGATCTTTACACAGTTATGAGGTTCCGGAAATTATCGCCCTCCCGATCATCGGCGGTGACCGGCCTTACTTAGGATGGATTGATGCTGCTCTCCGGTAGCCCGTTTGATTTTGTTTATGCTTTTTTCGGCGGATTGCTTGCCAGTTTTACCCCTTGCGTGTATCCGCTGATTCCGATTAGTACCGGATACATAATCGGCAACGCGCAAAACTCTAAAATTAAAGGGTTTTTATTAAGCCTATTCTATGTTACCGGTATTGCCATTACTTATTCTTTCTTAGGAATACTGGCAGTGTTGACCGGCAGGATATTCGGGGAATCTAGCGTAAATCCGATCGTTAATCTTGTCTCCGGAGTCCTCATATTAATTTTCGGGCTTTCCATGTTTGATTTGTTCCATTTTAATTTTACCTTAAATTTAAAGGCTCCCGTCCACCGGAAAAGAAGTTATTTTTTAGCCCTATCATTAGGGTTGGTCTCTGGATTAATGATCTCACCCTGTCTTACCCCGGTTTTGGGCGCAATTCTGACGTATTTATCGACTACGAAAAATATATTTTACGGCGGATTTTTATTGTTCAGTTTTTCTTATGGTATGGGTTTGATTTTTATTTTAACCGGTACTTTTGGAGTCAGCATTACCAGGCTGCCTAAACCCGGCAAGTGGATGGTTGCTATCAAGAAAATATGCGCGGCGATTATTGTTCTAACCGGCCTATATTTTATTATCGCAGCCTTAAGGAGATTCTAATGCCTAATTTTAGAAAATTTAGGATAATATTATTAGCTCTAATTGTTTTGGCTTTAGGTTTAAGCAACCAGGCTTCGGCCGGTGAGATAATCCTGAATGATCTATCCGGTAAGCGTTTTGAGGTCTCCAGTTTAAAAGGCAAACCAACAGTGCTTTTTTTCTGGACGACCTGGTGCCCTTATTGCCGCCGGGAATTAAAAGAAATAAACCAGCAGTCTCCGGCACTGAATCAGGAAGGGATTGCTGTTTTTGGCGTTAATGTCGGTGAAACGGATTATAAAGTGCAAAAGTTTTTCCAGGGGTATGCGTTGAATTTCAGGGTCCTGCTTGATAAAGATGGATTGCTTGCCGGCGAGTATGGCCTGCTGGGTGTTCCGACATATGTCTTTTTGGATAAAGCCGGTAAAGTGGCGGCCAAAACCAACCGCCTGCCGGATAATTACAAAGCTTTATTATTGAAATAGCGGATTGATCAATGAATAGATTTTACAGATTAGTCGAAGAGATTTGCCTTGAGGATAAACGGTATAAGCCGGATGCTTATGAGTTTGTCCTGCAGGGTTTAGGCTTTACGCAGAAGAAACTTAAGAAAAATGCCCATGTTTCAGGCAGCCAGCTATCCGGTGGCCTGCGCGATTTTGCGATCAATCAGTACGGGGCTTTGGCCAGGCGGGTACTTGAACATTGGGGGATAAAACAGACTCAGGATTTTGGCAATATTGTTTTTAATATGATCGAAAAGAAGCTGTTATCCAAGACCAAAGATGATTCACTTGCCGATTTCGACCAGGTCTATGATTTTGACGCGGTTTTTTCCAATGTTTTAGCCCAGAGCGTGATCGAAGGGATCAGAGGGAAGAAATGATCAGCAAGGTAATCAAAGAACTGCTTGAACTGCGGGAGTTTATCAGCGTGGCCTCCTGTGATTTAGAAGCCAGGCCTAATGCCGCCCCTAAGTTTCTGCTTAAAATAGAAGGCAATCATATCTATCTGATCGATTATATTATCGGTAAAACTTTCCATAACCTTAAAGTTAATCCGCGCGTGTCTATTTCATTTTTTGATAATGACGCTCTGGTGGGGTATCAGTTAAACGGTAAAGTTGAAATTATCGACCACGGGCAGGAATACCAGCAAGCCCTTGGCCTTTTGCAGCGCAAAGAAATAGATTTGGCCACGACCCGGATTATCGAAGGGGTGATCAAGGGGCAGCCGCATAAAGCCTATGAGGTAGCTACCTCCAAGCAGTTTGTAGTTTTAAAGGTTAAGGTTGAAGAAGCCGTTCAGATCCAGTCCAGCGGAAAATTGCAGAGGGAAGAGGTATGATTAATTTCAAAGGCCTGGCTACCGGCATCGGCAGCCTGCCGTTAACTGATACAAAGTCTGCGCTGGATTTGATTTTACGTTATGTTCCGGCGATCCCTTTTTGGCCGCAGCTTCCTAAGCGCCACGTGCGTGAGGGGATGCTGGCGCAGTTTAGCGAAAACCTGCCCGGCCTGCAGCTGCATAACGGCAACCTGCGTTTTATCTCCGAGGATAAGGAAAAGGAACTGGAAGAGTTTTATGCTAAATTCATCGAAAACGACCTGGAATATTTTAAGATCAGCCCGGATTACGCGGCCGGCCTTGAGGCATTTTGCCAATGTTTAACCAGTATAGATTTATCCAGAATAGAATTTATTAAATGCCAGGTAACTGGGCCGTTTACTTTCTGTTCCGGGATCACCGACAGCCAGGATAAAACTATTTTACATGACCCAGTATTGATGCAGGCAATGGTCAAAGGGCTGATTATGAAGGCGCTTTGGCAGCTGGAGTATTTTAAAAAATTCAGCAAGCCCCTGATTGTATTTTTTGATGAGCCGTATCTGACCGGGGTGGGCTCGGCATATACTCCGGTCGGACGCGAAGCGGTAATCGAGGTCTATTCAGAGATAGCCGATGCCTTAAAGAGCCAGGGCTGCCTGATCGGCATACATTGCTGCGGCAATACCGACTGGTCGATGCTTACCGATACCGCTGGTATCGATATCATTAACTTTGATGCCTTTAATTTTCAGGAAAGATTTGTGCTTTATGCGCAGGAGCTGGACCGTTTCCTTAACCGGGGAGGGGTGATCTGCTGGGGGGTTGTTCCGACTCAGGAGTTTAAGCCTGATCAGACTCCGGAGTTTTTGGCGCAGAAGATTCAAGCCGGCCTGGAGATATTGGTCAGGAAGGGAATCGACCGGCAACTCCTCTTAGATAGGCTTCTGATCAGTCCGGCCTGCGGTTTAGGCACTTTGGATGTCCAAAAGGCAGAAGGAATCCTGGGATTGCTTAGCCAAACCAGCCAATTTATCCGCAAAAACCTCTGAAATAAAACTATTTGACAAAATAAATTTACGCTATATAATCTAAGGAAATCGAAAAAAATTAAAATCCGCTTTTTAGGAGTATTATGAAAGAGATCAGAATCCATGCCCGCGCAGGCCAGGGCGCCATCACTACCGCAGCATTATTAGGGTTTAGCTATTTTAATGAAGGTAAGTTCCCTTATGCTTTCCCTAACTTCGGAGCCGCCAGGATGGGTGCGCCGATGAATGCTTTTGTGCGTGTGGACAGCCAACCGGTGCGTTTGCGCAGCCAAATTTATGAGCCTGATTACGTGATTATCGTTGATCCTACGCTTTTGCGCGGATTTAACTGTTTTTCCGGGTTAAAAGAGGATGGGGTAGCCATAATTAACGGTAAAGAGGATGTGGATCTACCTAAATTAAAGGCTAAACAGAAGGTTTTTGTGGTTCCGGCTAATGAAATTGCTTTAAGGACTATCGGCCGGCCATTAGGCAATACGACCCTCATCGGAGCTTTTGCTGCGGCTACGGGTGAGTTGAAATTAGATAATTTGATCGCGGTAGTTAAAAACCGCTTTAGCGGTAAAGCTCAGGAAGGCAATATTCAGGCGGTTAAAGAAGGTTTTGAGTTCGTTAAAAATAAATTAAAAGGATAAAATGTTCGGGCCATTAACGGTAGATCCATTAAAAACTAAAGGCAGCAAGACCGGCAGCTGGAGAACTCTGCTTCGCCCGCATTATTTACATAAGAATTGTATTGCCTGTAAGATGTGTTTAATGATCTGCCCGGAAGGTTGCGTAAGCGGTAAAGAGAAAAACGCTTTTTCGGTAGATTATACTTATTGTAAAGGCTGCGGGTTATGCGCGGATATCTGTCCGAAAAAAGATATTGAAATGGTCCCGGAAGAATCAAAAGAAGGGGAAAGATGAAAGAATTTGTTGAAGGATCACACGCCATTGCCGAAATTGTCAAGGCCTGCCAGCCGGGGGTAATCTCTGCTTATCCGATCACTCCCCAGACGCATATCGTGGAGGATCTGGCGCAGATGGTTTCTGACGGTGTGCTTAAGAGCCAGTTTGTGAATGTGGAAAGCGAGCATTCAGCCGCATCCGTAGTTTTGGGTGGCTCAGCCGCCGGGGTGCGGGTTTATACCGCGACCAGTTCTCAGGGGCTATTTTATATGCAGGAGGTAGTTTTTAATATTGCCGGAATGCGCCTGCCGGTAGTGATGACCTGCGCTAACCGCGCGATCAGTGCTCCGATCAATATCTGGAATGACCAGCAGGATTCTATTTCTTTACGCGATGCCGGATGGATCCAGATTTATGCCGAAGATAACCAGGAGGCAGTAGATTTCCACCTGATTGCTTACCGCTTAGCTGAAGACAAAAGAATAATGTTGCCGGTAATGGTCTGTATGGATGGTTTTATTCTTACCCACGGCATGGAAACCCTGGATATGCCGGAGCAGGACAAAGTGAATAAATTTTTACCGCCGTATAATCCTTTATATAAATTAGATACAGCCAATCCAATTTCTATGGGGCTTTTAGCGGATCCGGATTATTATATGGAAACCCGCTACGCGATCCAGGAAACAATGAAAGAAGTTTTAAGTTATTTACCTGAAGTAAGCGCTGAGTTTAAGGCGGCGTTTGGCCGGGATTATAAAGATCTATTAGTTGAAGAATATAAGACTAATGACGCCGATAAAGTGATTGTAGCGATGGGTTCAGTCTGCGGTACGATCAAAGAAGTGGTTGATGAGCAGCGCGCCAAAGGCAAAAAAGTTGGGCTCCTGCGGATCATCAGTTTTCGCCCCTTTCCTTATGCCCGAGTTTATGAAGCATTAAAAGATGTGGAGCGGGTGGCGGTTTTAGATAAGTCGGTTTCTTTAGGGGCTTATGCACCGATTTCTGTCGAGATGAAAGCGGCTTTTTACGGCAAGAAGAAAGGCCCTAAGGTGATCAGTAGTTTTGTCGCAGGTTTAGGCGGTAGAGATATTACCCTGGAGTCGATTCAGGAAGTATTTAGGAGATTAACCGCTAAGGAAGTCAACTCTGATTTTATAGATTTAAAACCAGAATTACTTAAGGAAGAATATGGAGAATAGCCCTTTATTTAGATCCGGACATACAGCTTGCGCCGGCTGCGGTCAGGCGATTGCCGCGCGTTTAGTGATCGAAGCAGCAGGCGCCAATACGATCGTTGTTAACAACACCGGATGCCTTGAGGTTTTTTCGACTAAGTATCCGGATTCTGCCTGGGGGGTACCTTGGATCCATTCTTTGTTCGAAAATGCCGCGGCGGTTGCTTCCGGCGTTGAGGCAGCATTGATCTATTTAGGTAAAAAAGATACGACTAACGTGATCGCCCAGGGCGGCGACGGCTCGACCGGTGATATCGGTTTGCAGGCTTTAAGCGGGATGCTGGAACGCGGCCACGATATTTTATATGTTTGTTATGATAATGAAGCTTATATGAATACCGGAGTACAGCGTAGCGGCCTTACTCCTTTTGATACCAATACCACGACTAGCCCAAGTGGCGCGCGTTCTTCGGGAAATATCCGTCCGAAAAAACCGGTGCCGGAGATTTGTAATGCGCATGGGATTCCTTATGTGGCTACGGCCTCGGCCGGTTTTCCGCAGGATCTGACCCGTAAAGTAAAGAAGGCGATTTCCATTAAGGGACCTAAATATATTCAGGTGCACGTGCCTTGTCCTTTAGGCTGGCGCCATGAGTCAAGCCAGATGCTGCCAGTAGCAAAGCTGGCGGTTGAGACCGGGCTTTATCCTCTGTTCGAATATGAAAACGGCGTTCTAGCTAATCGTAAGCAAATTGTTCCTAAACCGGTCCAGGAGTATTTGAAGAGCCAGGGCAGGTTTAAACATCTCCTCAATAATCCTGAAGAGATTAAAAAGATTCAGGAGATTGCGGATAATAATATAAAGAAGTATAATTTAAAGGTAGAGGCACCTGGCGCTTAGTTGTATTGCGCCAGTGTCCGCCAGGTGGCGGAGTTTGATCTTAGTAGACAAGGAGGGTAAACATGGGAAAACAAGCAAGGGCAATCGCGGATTTAAGCTTAAAAGACCTGGTCAAAGATTTAAATAAAGCATATTGTGATGAGTGGCTGGCGTTTTATCTTTATTGGTATATGGCTCAGACTGTCAGCGGACGGAATTACGAAGGAATGAAGATGATGCTGGAGAAAATCGCCAAAGAAGAATTAGAGCATGCTACGGAATTAGCGGACTTGATTTCGAAATTAGGCGATGTGCCTCCGGCCAATATGATGGATTTGGAAAAAGGGGCCAATAGCCCGTATTTACTGCCGCCGAAAAATACCGCGGATATTAACCGGATTATACGGATTGTCGCTGAAGCCGAAGCCGGAGCGATCGAGGTTTATAGTAAGATAGCTAAGAAGACATTTGGCAAGGATAATGTGACTTACCAGTTAGTCAGTCATATTCTGAGTGAAGAAGTAAATCATGAAGAGATGTTTGAGAACCTTTTAGAGAGATAAATCGACAAAGGAGATAGTATGGCAAAAGTTACC
>CAZEBD010000012.1:7077-19696 GCA_964510625.1 uncultured Planctomycetales bacterium | reverse complement strand
CTACCTACACCGGTAGATTTATTATTCGTAAAGCAAAAATAGAGGATTCCGGTGATATTATGGCACTTCATTTGTCACAAGATCAGAAAAATAAAGAAACAGGTGAAGTTTATAAAGCGCATACTCTTGCCGAAGGAGAGTCTGTTACGCTCACTATATCCAACAAAAATGTAGAATTTAGGAATATTGGAGGAAATCTATTAATCAGCATTGATAATAAACAGCTATATGAAATTTATGAAGAAGAGGAAGGCAAGACTATTCTTAAGATGATTGGAGAATCACGCGATGTTACTTTGCCTTTAAGCGCAAGCTGGACTAAGTCGGATGCAGAGGGAGAAGGGGAAGGATTAAAATTAGCAGACGGGACTCCGGTGCAATTTAAGAGCCGGATGGTAGAAGAGCAGACCTTTATTACTGATGAAATCATCCATGCTCCAGTATATAAGATTATAATAAAATTAGCTGAGAGAGAAGAAGAAAGAAAAGATGGTAGATATATCTACGAAAAGACCCCTAAAGGAGATGATGCGCTGGATAAATCCGGAAGCCGCAAAGTCAGGATCTTTAGGAAGCTTAAAGAAGATGAATTGCCGCAATTGACTCCGGAAGCTGCAAGTTTGATAAGGAATGTAAGGAAAGCCATTATTTATGGCGAGAGCGGTATGCTTACTAGCATCTTTCCGAACTTCATAGTAGAAGGAATAGCGGAAGCAATCTACCAGCGTAGAAAAGAAGGCTTGCCGTGCGTTTATTTCGTGAAATTAACCGAAGATTTGGAAACTCACGGCTTAACTATTTCTGAGCAGATGGCGGTATTGGATAGAAGTATGAAGGCTGTTACTGGAGGTTCTATCGGTTTTAGCGATATTGTTAGTGATATCATTCTTCCGGATATTTCCCCGAAGATTCAGGCTGAAGTAGAAAAAAAGTTTAGAGAAAGCCAGAAGAAATTCGAAGACCATAAAGAGCAGATCAAGACCCGACAGGAAAAACTAAGTAAATATTACCCCATGATGCCTCTTACAATTACTCAATCTGATCTGGATTATTTCGCAAGTAAGGGTATCAAGGTGCATTATTTCCATAGCTTTAATTTTAATTCTAAAGAGAAGCTCGTTTACAATAAGATTGAGCTTTATAAAGCCATCGATTATATTTCCAGAAGCCGCGCTATGATTTCCTTAATTGATAATGAAGAGCGTAGAAGGGCACAAGAACAAACCGCGGAGTTGACATTAGAGCAGGAAGAATTATTCTGGCCCATAGAGGCTTGGGATTGTATTTTTGCAGATATTGCTAAAAATAATCCAGATTCATTAGAAGCTGTCATGGTTATATTTGATAAAGGAATGGCTTCCCAGAGAAATTTTGCATTAAGTATCCCTGTAGAATCCGGACTTACAGAGCTACAGAAAGAAGTAATCGCAGAATACTTAGGCACTTATATCTATAACCGTATGGCGATTTTCGGCCCTGTAAGTATTGAGGTTTATGCAACAGAATGGATAAGGGAAAAAACCAATGATTTTATGGCTCAAGAAACGTATGCATTGATGGAAGAGTTTTTGGGGAAATACCATGACTTACCTGTTGAAGTCATCTTCCGCCAACCACAAGTCCATAGTTCTCATTATATGCCGGCTGAACAGGAGATACAGGAAGTTATCCCTGAAGATGCTTATAGTATGGGTATTAATGTTACCAGCAGGCAGGTAAGATCCGTGATACTAAAAGGGAAGCAAGTGATAACTACCAGAGAAGTATCTTGGTCAGCGGAAGGTTTTGGTAATATAGGTATTTATGCCGATAAGTTAGAAGCTATTATTAAAGAAGAGACTAATGGATATCCGGTAACTGCTATTGGTATTAGTTGGCCTGCAGCAGTGAACAGCTTTGATAACCGAATTGTAGGTAGAGCTGGACGGATAGTTAGAGGGTTAAAAGAAACGACTACCGATGAAGAATTCTATAATCAGATTGGGAATTTGGCTTCTGTGTTGTCGGATAGGTTAGGTATAGAGGTGAAGGTGTCTAATGATGGTAACGCCGCAGCCACATATTATTTAGCATCTAAGCAGAACACAAGTGGTAGGAGTGTTTTTATCAATATGGGAGAAAGTGTTGCTTTCTCTACTAGCCGTGATGGGAAAGTTGAAAGGAATATACTGGGCGAGGGAGGTAACGTTAGAATAGATATGAATGTGGATGCGCCAACCCATACTTTTACTTTCGTTCGCGGAACATTACAGCAATATTTATCTGAGAAAGGTATATTGAGGGTTGCTGGAGAGGAGCTGATGGGTGAATTACTTTCCGGTAATGTGGCTAATGAATTGGGTTTAATATATGGTAAAGAACGTCAAGCTGGAAAAGATGGTTTAATTGACAGAGTAAGTGAAAGATTCTCTGAAGTTGTACGAAAATTCCAAAAGACTTATGATGTAACTACTATTATTTTGCCTCTGCAAGTAATAGAACTATTAAAGGATGAAAAAGGCAATTTGACTGGAAAAGGGGAAATCCGCATAGAAGATCTTCGCGATATTGCAAAAAAAACAACCGGAATATGCGCCAGGAATTACGATAGCAGAATAAAGGTGGTTTTTGAGAAAGATTTGACAGCTGATCTTCTTTATCAGAGATTCAGAGAGGGGAATCGTTATGCTCATAATGCTTTGGCTAAAATAACTAGGTTCCTTTTGGCTGCCGTAAAAGAAATAACCGATTATTTTCCGGATACCAATGATTTAGTGTTACACGGAGCCATTCTCTCTCCTGATATATCTGTTTATCTGAAAGACCAGCTGCAGGAGCAATTGGATAAAAACGGCATTAACTTAAAAGTCAAACTTATGCCCGGGGCTACTGAATCCGACATGCTCTTTCCGGAAGCTATCGGAGCGGCATATTGGGCCTCGGAGAGCTATCAGAAGAAGATTGATGGTATAGCTAAACAGATTATTTTAAACTGTAAGTCGGGGATTTTTGTTTTTGATGTTGATGGCACTATTCTTGATAATTTCACGGATAACTTCGAAAACCAGAATGCGATAGCCGAACTTTTTGTCCGGCTCTTAGAGTTAGGTTATCGTATTGCGGTGATTTCAGGTGGAGCTCGGATGGAACAGGTTTACCGCATTGTCAATCCTCTTAAGAAAAGGC
Organism: uncultured Planctomycetales bacterium; assembly: GCA_964510625.1. Taxonomy (GTDB): domain Bacteria; phylum Omnitrophota; class Gorgyraeia; order Gygaellales; family Profunditerraquicolaceae; genus UBA6249. The sequence continues at coordinate 16,531 of CAZEBD010000012.1, read as the reverse complement.
TTAAGGATATAAGGCTATTATCAGGGTTGATTATGTACGTAAATGGTGGCGGCACTAGGGTAACCTATACTGCCTCCGGTCAAGAGGAAGTTTATTCCATTGCTACTTTACTTGAGCGAACTGAATTAGTTAATATCTGTGAAGATGTTATTAAGGCGGCAATAAAGAATGATTTTGGTTTTTCCGGAGAAGAAGTGGGAATAGCACAAGAAGCTTATAAAAAATGGATGAATTATGATGGAAGATTTGGCTACCGGGATGATCTTAGCAATTGGAAATTTATTTTACGTTGGTTCACAGATAAAGAAGATAAAATTGATATAGAAGATTCATCAAAAGTTGTTACACATGTTTACGAGGGCGCTTCCTTAGAAGAATTAACTGCGCCGTATATCAATATAAGAGATGGTGTGCAGCTTGCTGTCGCAATGATACCAGATTTTCATAAACTAGATGAACGCCTAAGGGATGTAAGACTGGATATTATAGCTGAGATAAAGGATGCATTGGAAGTGCGCGGAATAGAAGATAAGTTTATATTTAGAAAAGCTGGTTTTGCGACAATTGAGATACGCGGAGCAGGAGTTGACAAAACAACGGCAATGAATGATTTGATGGAGTATTCCACAGCTGTTCCGGAGAATATATCTTATTTTGGGAATGATTTTCATCGTGAATCCGGTATTGAAGGTAATGATGTTGCAGTCACTAGAATTTCTGGGTTAACAGTGATAGGTGTTAATAAGAAAAAAGGTGAACTATCTACTTTAAATCCGGAGGAGAGAGAGCGAGTTATTTGGATTGGAAGTGGTTCTGAAGCTACAAAACGATTGTTGGGAGCGATTGTGAAGCTTTCAGAATTCGAGAAGCGATTCATGGATACTGAAGATGGTTATGCTGGTTCCCTAGAGCCATTTGACAAAGGCGGGTCGTTCGAGGCTACCGTTAGAAACGGATGGGAAGATAATAAGGGAATATTTGAGATAGATGGCAGACGTTTTGCCGTTTTAGATATCCTTGAAAAGGGTTGCATCAGTTTCGATTTTAATGGAACTATCTACGATGGTAAAAAATTAGGAGAAGGGATTGCACAAGGGTTGATAGGCTTATTAAACGCAGGATTCAAAGTAATCATTAATACGAATAATAAGATTGAAGATTTGACTGGCAAAACAGGAAAGTTAGTAACTGCTGAAGGTGAATTTATCCTGGATTTTGTAGAGGAGGAAGCCCGCAGTAATTTTATTATTTATGCCGATAACCGAACAAAAAAATATGTTTATGACTCCGTTAAGAGAGAGATAATCGAAGTTATTGAATACCGGAAAGGATTTGAATCTGAAGAGGTCAAGCAGAGGGTTTGGAGCAAGATTGAGGATGCGCTAGCTGGTATTCCTTTGCCGCCTTATCAGATAAAAGATAAAGATACGCAGATAAGGATCGACATAACCTTAGATGACAAAGAATTACGTAGCCTGGTTAGGGGAGAATTAGAGGAAGCCTTAAAAGACGAGGACGTAGATGTACATCCGGGAAGAACAGGAATTTATATTTTACGCAGTGGCTTAGATAAAGCTATATGCATGGAGGACGCAATAAGGACTTTGGGTTTAGATAGAAAGTACATCATCTATATCGGAGACAGGTTTATTAGAGGCGAGAAAGAAGATAATGTAGTAGTAGAAGAATGCGGAGTGGTAGGTATAAACGTAGGAGACAAAGATAAGGATAAGTTAATTGAAGGTGTCATAGATTACGGGAAAGGTGTAGAAGGGTCGAAAGAGATTATAGGGATAATAACGAAAGCCTTAACCGATAACACAAATAATGTTAATAATAGCAGCCTTCTAGTGTTAAGGAAAAATGAAAGAATAAAGTCTTCCATAGGGGAGCTTAATTTAGAGGTCAAGGGTTATGCATCTGGTGAAATCATAGAGCGTAGTGATAACAAAGATTACCAGGAGGTCATATATCTTGAAGATGGAAAGCTAACTGTAGACTTAGGCCAAGGAAAGCTAGTCGATCTAAATAGCGGAGACATGATCACTTTGTTTACTAATTATAGAGGGGTATTTGAAACCGCTTCTGTAGTAACGTTAGTTGAACAGAGCGTTTCTTCAAAAGTAAGACGTAATAATCAAGAAATACTTAATATCCGCGAAGTAGAAGATAGAGCTGTTCCTGAAGTTATCAGCGATAACAATGGTTTAGTTTTAGCTTTAGTGATGCGTTCTGACTTTGCACCGCGCCAATACAGCGTTGTCACTACTCCCAGTTATCCATTCGGTATCGGTATCAAGGCTCCGGTTGCCAATGAAGCCGGAAGAGGTCCGCATATCCACACCCCACTTAATGATCCGCAGGCAGAGTTATTGATAATCAGAAAAGGCAGGGCTAAATCTATAGTCTATGGAGATAATTTCGAGAAACTCCAAGAGACAATCCTGGAGGCCGGAGATAGAGTAGTTACTTCATTCGGCCATGATGTCATATTCCTGGAAGATTCAATAATGTTTGAGGTTTCTGTTGGGCCGTGGCCGGGGGCAGGCAAGGACAGAGTATATTTTGAAGATAGGACCGATGTTGGAGTAGAAAGTTTATCCAATCCTACAAAAGAACATGTATTAGATATCCGCCAGCGCATGTTAGAGCTGCAGCAGAATACGGACATTCTCCAATTAGAAAGCATCATTATGATCGAGGATGCCAGGCCGGATACTAAGAAAGACTGGGCGCTCTTGACTGAAGCAGTAGCTGCCAGGAATCAGCTTGGCTTAAGCGACAACGAATATCTAAGGAATAAATACCAACTTAATCTCTTCTGGTGCCCGGAGAATCAGGGAAGAAGAGATTTGCATATGCATACGTTATTATCTGATGGTCACTTAGATATTGAGGATGTAATGAAGCAGTTAGCCATGAATGTAGTGAAAATAGCTTCTATTACTGATCACAATACCTTGTGCGGCGTAGACAGATATATAGAGATGGGTAAGAAATATGGGATTACTATAGTCCCAGCTACCGAGTTTGATTGTTATAAAGAAATTGACTCTTCCGAGCATATCGGCATATCCGGTCATATAGTAGCCTACTTTATAAATCAAAATGATTCCAGATTAATCGAGATAGTGGAGGATATATCAAGAAATAGACAGTTGAGTTCATATTCGCAGACAATGAGGCTTTTAGATTATTTGCAGGAAAAAGGAGAATTAGATAATGCGCTTTCAGAGAAGCCGGAATATGCTGGTTTAAGTCCGGAAGAAATAATCAAAAAGATCCTCCTCGATCAAAACCAGCATTATTTTAATGTATACGAGCGCAATAAAATAGATGATATGGCCCAGCGCGTAAAAAATGGGCTGGAGTTGATTCGGGAGGAAGATTTTGTGGAATTCATTGAATTGTTAAGGCGCGTTTATCAGACAGAATCACAGTATGTGTTAAGTAGTGATGAAGAAAGCTTGTTGCGCAAGCTGATATTATTCCAGACTAGCGTGTCTGCTACCGCGGGTCCTCTAAGGAAAAAGACACTTCAGCCATATATTGATCAAAAAATAGATGAACCTTCTAAGCCACTTCTTTCAAAAGATGGCTGGTTTAATTTGCATAATCCTAATGTGCCTTTGCCTACGGTTACTGATCAAGAGTTGATTGAGAGGATACACCAGGCAGGCGGCATCGCCGTGTTCGCGCATCCAAGATGGTATCCTGAAGTTGTATTACCGGGTGGAAAATGGCAAGGCGATGGTTATGCGGTCATTGCGGATTATGTGCGTGAGCTAAAAATAGTTGGAATAGATGCCTTAGAAGTATATACGCATTGGCTGGATGTAGAAAAAGACGAATACTACTTATCTTTAGCTGAAGAATTAGATTTGCCTGTGAGTTATGGTACAGATTGCCATTTTAGCGGCAAAGAAAAACTCGCTTTAGGAAAAGATGATACTTTCTATATGCCTTATTCTGCGGTATCGGCATTAGAGGAAAAATCTGAAGAGATAAAGGTTAATTTTATTTTCTCTGAAAAGAAAGCGCTTCTTCAGGCAAATGCGCTTGTTGATCTTTATGCCGAGTCAATGCGGGCTTTTGAAGCCGAGCTTGGCGCAGAAGAGCCTTCTGCGGATGTAATCATTTTCTCAGCCGGAAATGGCCAGATGGCTAAGTTATACGATGATCATTACACTGGATTAAAAGATGTAATTTATAGAAGCGATGTACCGGTATTATCCATTCCTGACCCTAAGGGAGTAAGAGTCGGCAATGGTGGCGCAATCGGTAATACTTTGTTGGTTCTGCAGGATATGCTTCCGGAGTTAGCCAGGAAGTATCCGCATTTAAAAGGCAAACAAATTGATCAACTCAGAATTGTGCTGGTTCAGGCCGGTGGCTTTGGTACAAGATTTACTCCTGGCTCTTCTGATGGTTCCAAAACTCTTATGTCTATGCCGGTAGAATTACCCAATGGCCAGCAGGCCAGAATGATGGATTTAGTTTTAATCAGCAGCTATAAATTTACTCAGATGCTCAAAGTTAATCAGCGCCAGGGCGGCTTGGTAGTTTTAAATGGTGATGGCCTGCTTTTGACTGAGCCCAAACTGATTGACGGCATTGGTTTGGTTACTAACCCTGAAACTATTCTTATGGCTTGTGGCAGATCCGATGAAAGTCAAGGTAAACTCGGGGTAGTCGGTTTAGGTCAAAAACCCTCCCGCAGTGAATTAGAAAAAATTGTTGCCCGCGGTATTGAAGGTGGTTTATCTGATGTTAATCTTAGTGATGAAACAATCCGTCAATTACAAACTAACTCTGCCAGTTTCGTAGCCAGCCACGCTGACCAGGCTGAATATCAGCAGTTCCTGAACGCTTTCTTACGTATCAATCAATTGGTCAGAGATAGAATTAATGCTCAAGGCAAAGTTCATGAAATCGATACTTCCAATGATTACTTTGTGCCTTTAACCATGGTTAAAGAAGATTATCTGAAATTAAGGACCAAAGGCGATAGTGACAGAGAAGTCTTCTATGGAATAATTTATGATATTGTTACCCAGAATTTCTTGGCTCTCTACGCTACAGCTACCGAACCTGAGAAGTCTTTCTTTGTCGACTATGGCGATACCCGTACTTGGTATGCCGGTCATATCAATTTCAATGAAGCCACTCAGGTGATCGGTTTTACCGATAGAATTTCCGCAGAGATTGATCCTGCTTCAGAAGCCAACATTGATCCGTCCGCTAAGCTTTATCAGGTTAAGATTAGCAACGATGTTGCAATTGGCGCGAATGCTGTTGTAGTAAACTCTGTGCTCTTGCCTGGCTCAAGAGTAGCTAGCAATTCGGTAGTCTATAATGTTAAAGGTGTTGTGATTACCGAACCCAATACTTTACTCAACAGCTGTCCTGTGTTAATTGGCGGTAAAACTTATAATGCCATTATTTATACCGGCAGAGATGATAATTTAAAGAATGCTATTCAGGCTATGCCTGATTGGGCCAGGTCAGTGGCGGATAGGGGTATTATTCAATACTCTACTACCGATTTTATGAAAGTAGAAGTCTGGCCGGTAGTTGAATCCGATGAAATTGATATGAATTTAGTGGATTGGATGCTGGATCCGACTAGAGCGCCTCCGGCAGAATACGCCGCAGCCAAGAAAATTTCCTATGACTATATTACCAGCAATATTAGCTATGATGGTATTAGGTCAAGAGACGGCATTGCCGAAACTACAGAATCAACAGACACTTTACCGTCCACTACAGAAGCCGCAGCAGTAGAAGAAGCTCTAGAGGCTATAGAAACCGCAGTATCTGTCAACGCCCTAACCAAGGTAGTTATTAGCTTAAAGCATCTGATTCAGAGGGTAAAAGCAATCCCCGGCCTACGCAAGATATTTTTAATAATAATTATGGTTTCGGTTTTGGGAGCTATTATTAATTTTAAAGCAGGTAATATCAATGCCCTGGTCGGTGCTTACGGTTATAACTATAAAGAACAAATAGTATCCGAACAAATTTCCGATATGGAATTCACTCCGCAAAATGTTTCTGCTGATTTAACCTCAGCTAGCGTGATTTCATACTTTAACGGCGGGGCAGGAAAAGAATGGGTGCGTTCTTCTGTTACGGGGGTAGTGGCGGATACTACCGATGCTATAAGTTCTTCGCGTTGCTTGCAAGTCACTTCTGCCGATAGCCAAGCAGTAACAGCACGTTCAAATGTTAAGCTTGATTTACACACTAGCCTGCCGTTTATACGCTTTAAAGTCGATAATATTCAAAACGCCGAACAGATAGCGCTGTATTTCTATACCACGGATAATGATTATTATTTCTGGAACGTCGGCTTCTTTAATTATGCTATTAACGGCTGGAACGAATTGGCTTTAAACAGAGGTAGTTTCTTATCTGCTGGAACTCCTGATTGGTCTAAGATTACCGCAGTAGAGGTGCGCGTTAAGTCAGTCGCAGGAACGGAGGTTACCGTTAACTTCGATGAATTAGCGGCGTTGCCGCAAACTTTGCCGCGCGGTGTGGTGATTATCAGCGATGACGATGTTAACCAGGCGGAGATGTATGATACTTTTGCGAAGGAATTGATTGCCCGCGATATGCCGGCTACGCTTTTTGTCGACCATAAAGGTTTAAGCGCCGGCGGCGCTATAAGTGTGGAAGAAATAAAGGCGTTGCAGGATAAATATGGTTGGGATATCGGTAATCACTCCTGGAGCCATTCCAACTTTACCCTTTTAGATCCCCAAGAGCGGGTTGCAGATATTACTCAGATGTCTGTATGGATGTGGCAGAACGGTTTCAAGGGCTGGGATCTTTTTGCTTATCCGTTAGGTGTATATGATGACCAAACGATTAAGGACATTTCTCCTTATCTGACCGCTGCCAGAACCGTTTGCGGAAGAAGTGATACTTCTTATATTACAGATCCTTACCGCATGTCCGGCAGGCCGGTAGACCTGAATGTTCCCTTGGCCACTGTTCAAGGCTGGGTCGATGAAGCGGATAAGAATAAAGAAGTCCTCTTCCTTACTTTCCATAGCGTGACTGAAAATCCGGTTGCCGGAGACGATTTAGCATGGTCGACCGAAAATTTCCGTGTCTTGCTTGATTATATTACTAAAAGCAATGTGGAAGTTATGACCTTATCTGAATATCTTACCCAATATTATAATTATGATTCGCAAAAAGAAGTGCAAATTCCAGCCGTTGCCGATAATCAAGGGCAGGGTTTTACGCTTGCCGATGATTATGGCTGGCAGTTACCCGCAGATTGGGTTATTGACCATAATGGCAATGGTGTTTGGCCCGATGTAACTAATTCTCTCTCTGTGAATGCTTCCGGGACAGGATATTCTTCTTTTGTCGATGCACGTTATCAAACTAGGTATGTTATTCAAGGAATGATCGATGTCGATGAATACGCTGATGGAGAAATTGGCCTGTTTATTGAAGAAGGAAAGCTAGATAAGGGAGTCTTTACCTTGTTCAAGCAGATACCCGTAGCAAGCAAAAATAATCAAAGCCTGGCTTATGTGACTTATGACTATGTAGTAAATAACCCTGATGTCAACGCCGCCAGGTTAGTGATTCAGGTTAAAGATGGCAGTGATCTTCATGCTTATATTGACGGTATGCGTTTCTCCCGGATCAGGGAGCCATACGCCCTTGAGTCAAATATAGATCGGCCGCGGGTAATATTTAGGTTTGATGATGGTTTTGACGATCAATATACCGCAGCCCAATTTTTGCATCAATATGGCTTTCCGGGAGTGATTAATATCTCTACGGACAGGGTGGGTAAAAGCGGCTATATCAGCTGGCAGAATATCTCTGAGCTTAATTCTCTTGGGGTACAAATCGGCTCCCATACTCGCAGTCATGGTAATTTTAAAAACGCCGACCGGGAGGAATGGTATAACGAAATTGTCGGCTCTAAAGGCGAATTACAACTGCGCGGTATTAGTGTGGATACTTATGCTTCTCCGCGACTGGAATTTAATTATTTATCCGATGCAACCATATTGAGGCACTATAGCTCTTACCAGGGCGGCGAAGGCGGAGAAGGGCAGGGTATTAACGTATTCCCTTACAACCCTTATAATTTAAAATGCCGGGTTGTTTCAAATACTACTCCGACGGCAACTGTTATGGCTTGGATTGATTTAGCAATACAGAATAAACAAACCCTGGTACTCCTTTACCATAAATTTAATGATTCTCCTAAGTATGACACAGAGGTTAAGTTTGCCGATTTTAAAACCGTAGTTGATTATGTTGCTTCTAAAAAGGCAGAGTTAGAAGTCACGACTGTGGATAATTTTCTCGCGGAGCAGGACGGGGCATTGGTGAATTTATTGCCCAATTTTTCTTTCGGAGATACCGCTGTTGCTTCTGCAACAACGCTTTCGACTACTACTTCCGTCAGCAGTAGCGCAGACAGCCAAAAAGGTTTTTTCAAAAAATTCACTTTTAGCGGGCCCAATAGCATATGGCTGGCTGCGGTAAAGAGCGATTACCTATTTAGATTAGTGATTACGATTTATAGTATACTTTCAGGTTTATATATTTTCGGTAGGCTTATCCAAGCCTGTTTCTATCGAGTACCTAAGTCACGCAATTATTATCCGTATGTTACGGTAATTACCCCTGCTTATAACGAAGGAGAGGCGGTTAAAAATTCTATACTGCGCACCTTTGGCACCGGTTATCCGATGGAGCGGGTGAGGGTAATTGCTATTAATGATGGTTCGCGTGATGATACTTTAAAATATATGCAGGAAGCTGGTCAGATCTATCCGGATAACGTTATGGTGATCGATTTTCCGGAAAACTGCGGGAAGCGCGAAGGTATGTATGCCGGTATGCAGATTACTAATGTTTTGAGCCGGGCGCGTAAAGAGGGTATTAAGAATAACGAAGATATCGAGAAACTGCTTAATGATTTAGAAGATAAGGTTGGCCAAGCATTAAAGGCTTCCGCAGCAAAGGCAATTATTGATGCCACGCGTCAGGAGCTTGAGCGTTTGTTAACCGATGGACAAAAGTCTGAAAAGGCTTCAGTCCGGCTGGTAATACCCGAGGGGATGGAAAAATATTTTGTCGATCCTATTCGGCTTCCTGAAGATGCGCTGGGTGTGGATGAGGATGCAGTAGTATTTGTAGACTCTGACAGCTATTTACATCCCGGCGCGATTTATAAAGTCGTCCAACCTCTCCACGACCGCAGAGTTGGCGCAGCTGTAGGCCATGCCGATATCTATAATCCTAATCGCAATATTCTAACCGCGATGCAGGCGATTACTTATTTTACGATGTTCCGCATTGTGAAGAGTGCTGAGAGTGCATTTGGTGCGGTGACTTGCGTTTCCGGATGTTTAGGATCCTATCGTCTTGATTATTTGCTCAATGTCGGAGAGAGATTCATCCATCAGAA
>CAZEBD010000012.1:0-7067 GCA_964510625.1 uncultured Planctomycetales bacterium | reverse complement strand
GGTATCGTGTTGTATACCACCGAGATGCAATAGTTGAAACAATTCCGCCAAGCACCTTCCGGGCATTTATCAAACAGCAAACCCGATGGAAAAAGTCCTGGTTCCGTGAAACACTTTTTGCCAACAAGATTATGTGGAAGCGCGCGCTGCCGGCCAGTATATCTTATTACTTGGGCGTAGTTCTTACTATGTTGGCTCCTTTTGTCGTGGCCTATATGGTATTTGGACGGATAGTTTTGGAGAACCAATTGCCGTTTATGTATTTAGGCGGCCTTCTGCTTCTGCCTCTGACGATGGTGATGTATTATTATTACCATAAGCCGATAAAAGGCGCTCTTTATTACGCTTGGCTCTTCCCCGTATTCTTCCAGGCTTTTATTCTTGGGCCGTTAGTATATTATGCCATTTTTACTTCGCGGAAAACCGGTTGGGGCACGCGTGGCGCAGCGGTAAAGCCTAGGCAAAAACAATGGGTAGCCGAATATGAAAAGTTTAAAGATGCGATTAGCGTTAGCTTTTCAAATTGGTTTTACAAAAACATATTGGAGCGTTTAATAAGTGATTATGGCGTTATTTCCAACCCTCAGAAACCCTGGTTTATCGACCCCGTAAATAACCTTGGAATCCGTAAAATATCCTCGACTGAGTTATTTAAATTTATTACTGATAATCAGCAGCAGATTAGCGCAACAAACTTTAAGCACTTGCAAAAAATCGCCCAGGCAATTAAAGCATTAGAGGAATGGTTGTTGAGGTCGGGGAAGAAGGCCGGGCTTCCGGAAGTAGCGCATTATGATTCAGCAAAAAATAAAACTATCTATAGCACCTCTTTTTTAAGGACCGCAATTATCCTACTGCGCCGAGGTTTTAGTCTGAAAGATACGCTGGCAACAAGAGCATTTATTAGAAGCCATGAAGCTTGGCACCAGGCTAACCCCGGTTTATCAGAAGAAATAATTTTAGGTATGCAGCTTGGAATAAAAACCGCTATTTTAGCAGATTGGGTTGAAGAAAAGAAGGCTCAAGGCTACACGATTGTTGCGGTGCAGGGGGTCGGATTTGTCGGCCAGGCGATGGCTTCCATAATTGCTGATTCCGGAAAATATGCGGTCATCGCGATAGATATACCCGCTAAGCAGGATAAGATCGATGCGATTAATCAAGGTATCTCTCCTATTCAGTCTGAAGATCCCGAAGTGCAAACTATTCTTAGCCGCGTTGTAGAAAAAGGCAAACTTATTGCTACTGCTTCCCAAAAAGCTTATGGTTATGCCGATATTATTGTTGTGGATGTCGTCTTTGAAGTAGGCAAGCCGAAGATCCAGGAAGTACTTAACCTGGCGATGCAAGAAAGCAATCCCGAAAAGTGGCTCAGAGAAGAAAATATCAATAACGTCGCATCTAGTTATGTCAAAGACGGCGATATGGCTGCTGAGATTTTTGTGAAAGCGATGGAGGAGATCGCTACCTACATGAGGGAGGATGCTTTAATACTTATCGAAACCACTGTCCCTCCAGGAGCCACGGACGCTATTGCCATTCCTGTATTAAGAAAGGTGCGTCAGGAGCGTGGATTAAGCCATCCGGTCAAAGTCGCCCATTCTTATGAAAGAGTCATGCCGGGACGTGAATATATTACTTCTATCCGTAATATGTGGCGCCAGATTTCTGCCGTGGATGAAGCTAGCCTGCAGGAAGCAAAGGAATTCTTGAGTACGATTGTTACGAAAAAATTAAACGTATTGAGTGCGCCTATCGAAACAGAGTTAGCTAAAGTATTAGAAAATACTTACCGGATGATTATTTTGGCTGCCAGCCATGATTTTGATGTTTTGGCAGAACATATGGGAGCTGATCTTTGGAAGATAATTGATGGTATTAAAGTGCGCCCCACTCATAGCAATATTTTAGGCCCCAGCCTGGGGGTAGGCGGTTATTGCTTATCTAAGGATGGTTTATTAGCGTTGTATGCCGCCAGGAAGTTCTTTGGGATGAGCCTTGAAGAAACGTTATTCATTATGCGCGCCAATGTAATTAATGATCTGAAGCCTTTGAGAGCGGTGCAGTTTGCCATCGAAGGCTTAAGGGCCTTAGGGAAAGATTTAGCCGGCGCAGAGGTAGCGGTTATGGGCGCTGCTTATAAACCGGGGGTGGCAGATGTGCGGTATTCCCCTTCAGAGACATTGGTGCGGGCTTTAAATACAATGCAAGCTAAAGTAAGTGTTCATGATCCGTCTGTATTAGAATGGCCGCAAGTAACTGAAGATCCGACCTTAAACGCCAGCCTCTCAAATCAAGCTGATATTTACGACTTTATGCGTGATGCTGAAGTAATTGTTTTTGCGTTAAGCCTTAAAGAATACGAGAAGTGGAATGTGGATACTTTTAATGCTGTTAGAAACCGGCGTCCAGCGGTAATAATTGATGCCTATAATGTTCTTTCTGATCTTCAGATTATTCATCTCCTGGAAAGCGGCCATAAGGTGTATGGTTATGGGAAAGGGCACATTAGAAGATTAGAGGGAGCAATTAAGGCCCCAGGCTCGACGAATACTTACCCGCTTTCCGTACCTGAAGAAGCTCAAAAACAGGCCGAACAGCAATATGGTAAGTATAAAACTTTAACCGACATAAGCGTTAATGGTTTTGATTTACAGTCGCCCGAAGCATTTAAAGATGATCAATTCGAAATTGTGCAGCGAAGATTAGCGCAATTGGAACAACTTTTAGGCCGCGCGCCCCCTGAGTTAGACCAATGGACATTGGTAATTACTACAGATCTAAGACTTACCCATGGTAATGTGGCATTCTGCAATCTCAAAAGCCGCACTGTTTACCTGCATACCTACTTCTTTAGCATATCCCAAGAAGACCTGGCTAAAGAAGACCTTAATTTAGAGCAATTACAAAATAAAATTCTCTATCATGAGCTTATTAGCCATATCGCCAAAGATTTAAGCGATGATAACGGCGAGGCGATGGAAGATACCAGAATCTGGTCGTTATCTCAGCAGATAGTTGAAATTTTCCGAGCCAAACATCGCAATAGCGAAGAAGGAATAAGAATGATTAGGGAGGCTATTGAGTTTGCGCAAGAATCATATGTGGATAAGCGCTTTAGCCCATCTAATGAGTTGTATTTAAGCCATTCTTTAGAAGTAGCCAAGACTCTGGCAAAATGGGGAGTAGATAGAGTTGCCATTATCCTGGGGATCTTGCATAAGCTGGAGCCATCCCAGATTCAAGATTTATCTTCCGGTTGGGAAAGATTCCAGAAGCAGTTAGAGAACTTCCTTGAGATTATTGCCTATCCTTTTGTTGATGAAAGTATTATTAGGGGGTTAAAGCACAAATATACCTTGGATAATTACCAGGAATATATAATTTCCAAAGCAGTCAGTTTAGAGGTTTTATATCTGTGTTTTGCCGATAAATTACACGCTGTAGGTAAAGGCGCATCGGTAGATGAAAAAGAATATCACTGGCAGTCAATTTTGAGGGTTTGGTCTCCGATTGCCGGAAGAATCGGTGCGGAACGGATCTGGAACCTACTTCGTAATGAGGGCTTCCGGCTCAAAGACAGCCAGCAATACGAAAAAACAAAAAAAGAATTAACAGAAATGCTGGGTATGAGTTATGAAGAAGCAGGTGATCATGTTGCGCAGTTAAGCCAGGATATTTTTGAAGCATTAAGCCGTAAACTCGGAGAATCGGAATCTGAAAATCCCACAATTAGCGCGATTTATCCGGATTTAAAAGGAATCTATAGTATTTACGAAAAAGTGACTTCCAGCAGAAGGCCGGATATCGAGACAATGCGGCAATTGAAGGATGTCTTCAGAATGATAATTATCACAAGAGACCCAGCAAGAGTTTCCAGTTTATTCCGCGATTGGTTGGCCAGCGAATATAAGCTCACAATAAAGATTGAAGAGGTTTTAGAAAAGGATAAAGGCTATAGCGCCCTGATTTTCCAGTATTCTTTTATCGCCGAGCCGAATAAAAAGAGTTATGAAGTAGTAATTATGACTGAAGAAAATTACGCCAAATTCCTTTCCGGCAATTCCACAGAGCCGACCTTAAAACAAATGAAGGCGCATTGGCATTATAAAGCTGCGGCCTTGGAAGCATTGCTCAGCGCAGATCCAAGATACCGGCAAGAATTTAATCCGGACGATGTTATTATTACAAGCAACATCAGGCGTAATCTTAGGATGTTAAAGGAACTTTATTCCGATAAAACATATATTTTCTATCTCGCCAGGCATAATCTGGGAGGTTATGAAATGTCCTTGTTTACCCTACCGACTGGCGCAATTCCTGCGGATTTAGCCGCTCATCTTGAAATCGACGGTTTTAAGGGTGACTATCGAGGATTAGAAATAGTGGCCTTAGTTAAAGACGGTGAGAGTTCCGTTAGAATATTGCCTGACGGCCCGGATAAATTCCTGCCGGACAACATGCCGGTTAAATCCGGGGCATTTGTTTTATTCCGGGAAGAGGGAGATAAGGTTTTTAATAACTCTGCAACATTAACGATAATCAGTAATCTTAGCAAAACTACCCGCGCACAAATTCTATCCCGGCTGCAACTTTCGCCTTTATCGACATTAGCGCGTTATCGGATAAATAGAAATTGGCAGAGGGAACTAGAAAAAGAAATTACCGGCGATTTAAATCAGGGCCTTGAGGCTTTTGCTCAAGCAAAAGGCCTTAAATCTAAGGAAGAGCTCTCTATCGGGTTGGAAATGAAGCTGGTCGATAAAGAGGAAGTAATAGAATACTGCGGTGAGATAGTCAGCAAAAGGTTATGGGTAACCGCTAAATACGGCTGCGAGCTATCATTATTTAAGGCAATCGGGCCGGATAATATCCGGAATTATGAAAAAAGCAAGGCAATAGCACAGGATGGTTCAGTTGTCTGCATTTTTGCTTTAAATATCCCGCGATTTATCGACTTGGAAAGTAAATTACTTGGTATTGATGGGGTATTGAATGTTGAGGCTGTGGAGATTAAATCGCAGCGCAATAGCGCTAAATTATCTTTCCGCAGCCGTCCCGGTATGAATGAGCCGTTACGGGAAGAAGTTCAGTTTGCTTTTGAAAGCGTAAATACTGACAGATTTGATATAGTCGACAAAGCATTGATTGAACAGGCGATCAACGCCCTGGAGTCAATAGAGGAAGATAGCGCGGCGAGATTATTAGAGGAGATATATTCAGCCGGACAGGTTCGCGCTCCTCCTGAGCTGTATTTAAGAAAGTATTCCCTTTTGCGGGAAGTTTTCGCCAAAGCCTTCGGTGTAGTTTATTTTGAACACACTAAGCGTTTGCCTAATATATTCTTGAGCCCTGAATTACTTACTCAGAACAATCCGGAAACTATACCGACTTTAGTCCACGAAGCAGTAGAGGCACTTTCAAGATTGCAGAATTTCTTTGCGATCGAAGAGGCCCATAAAAATGCCTGCCGTGCAGAAGCAAAATTAGGGATAAAAATCAAGGGTGAGGAAATATATGATAATGATAGATGCGTCGGAGGAATCATTTTTGTACAGAAAGGCAAGAATATAAAAATTACCGGATTAGTAATCTTTCCTAAAGACCGCCACAAGAGCTATGGCCGACAAGCCGTTCGGTTATTACGTAATCAATATCCTGGTTATCGTTTTAGCACATTGTCTTTGATGGATGCGGAGGCTCTCGGTTTCTGGCGTGCTATGCTGGATGAAGGATTAATAGATGAGATCCGCGACACTGGAAATAACCTGATTAAATCGAGGGAAGATGCTGAGGAAGCTAGAGAAGTGGTTTCGATTGAAGATCTTAACCCGGACATGTTCAGAGATTATGATTATCGCTCAACCGGACGTCCTTTCAAATCGGAAATCGGTTTCCGGTTAGGTTTAATCTGGGCGCAGATGGCATTAGAGAAGGCGCAGGCCGCAGGCATTGAAAATCGTAAGGCAGTTTTAGCCAGAGACGCCAGAAAGATCGAGCCGGAATTAGTGGATGCGATATCCGATGCGTTTAGATTCATGGGCCTGGATGTAGTTTATGTTGCCGCCGATGCTCCTAACGCAGTAACCTCATATTCTTGGGCAGTCCAGGAGATTAAACCTTTGATCAGTGTGTTTATAACCGCCAGCCATGTATCCAGGCCTAAAGAAGAGATTGTCCGCGGTTTCAAAGTAGCGATGTTAAATAGAAAAGGCGGCACTTTACAGAGTATGACTACCCGGGAAATAAAAGAAATCTCCAAAGCCGCCGTAGTAGATATTATTGAGCATCCTGAAAAGATAGCCCAAATGCAGGCTGAGCAAAAAGGTAAATTTATTACCAGCGATATTGTTGAAAATTGCGTAAGGTTTAATACGCTTATCGGCGAAATAGTGGCTAAAGGCGATTCGCTTTATGAATTAGCGGTTGCTTTGGCTTCTTCTGAAGCGCCGGTTGAGGTATTGGGCGAGTGGGAAAATAAATTCGGGTTAACTCAGCCCTTAAAAGGCATGAAGATAGCCATCGAAGGGGCGCATACCCCGAGTGGAAAATTAGTTGCGGATACGTTTGCCAGATTAGGGGCTGAAGCGGCCTTAATTAACGGCGATGTTTGGGAGATAGAGGGTGAACATAATGCGGATCCTTCTAAAGAAAAGAATCTTGCCGGGTTAAAAGAAACTATAGAAAAAGAAAATGCCGATTTCGGTATTGCTTTTGATTTAGACGGCGACAGAGGAGCAATTGTCGTGCCGCATAGATCAGCGGATTCTGAAATTACTTTTGAGACTTTGGCTCCGGATAATTTAATCGTGGTCCTTCTGCCGTATTTAATCGAAAAATGCGGTTATCAGGCAGAGGCTACCGGAAAGCAAACCGGGGTCATCCGTGACGTACTCGGCGGATTTGCGGTTAACGATATGGCCGGAAAGTTAGGGGTTGAGGCGTTCCAGACTGATGCCGGGTATGTCTTCTTAAAGGCCAAAAGGGAGAAATTATTAGAGCAAAATTATGTTATCCCGATTTACGGTGAACGTTCAGGGCATTGCTGGATGGATGTAACCGGAGAG
>CAZEBD010000011.1:9861-21281 GCA_964510625.1 uncultured Planctomycetales bacterium | reverse complement strand
TATCGGTTTTGCGGCCTTTTGTTTTACCAGGGTTTTTTCAAAAAAGAGGTAGGCAAGAAGAGGAGGGAAGCGTTTTTTCTCTTTTCTTTTTAAGAAATTTGTGTACAATATATCAAAAGATTAGAAAGTTTCTTTGCCGAGATAGCTCAGTGGTAGAGCGCGGCCCTGAAAAGGCCGGCGTGGGGGGTCCGATTCCCTCTCTCGGCATTTAATTCTTAAGAGGAGCTTTGAAGCTCCTCATTCTTTTAGAAGGAAGGCGGCTTTTGCAAGCGCAAACGTCCTGTAAACAAAAAATAGCCCTAGCGCTATTCGGGGTATTCCTATCTTTGACGTTTTTAGAGATTGGTATGCGCCTGGCCGGGTTTATTGTGTTCTCTCTGCAGGAATATCAGAACCTTCAATCTATAAAGCAAAAAGATTCCTACCGTATTCTTTGCCTTGGAGAGTCTACAACTCAAGGAGAATATCCCCACTTTCTTGAACAATCCCTGAATCAACGCAATACCGGAGTATCTTTTAGCGTGATCGATAAAGGCAGGTGGGGTACGAATACCTCAGCCATATTAAGCCATTTAGAGTCGTATTTGACTCAGTACCATCCGGACATGGTGGTGGTGATGATGGGGATAAATGATTTCGGAGAGCATATGCCTTATGAGGCAGCCACTTCTTCAAGAACCGTGCTTTTTTTAAGATCTTTCAGGGTTTATAAATTAGCCCGGATGCTTTGGCTGCATATCGCGGTGAAAATTAAGGAACTGGCAAAGATTAAGTTAAAAAAGTATTCTTCTGATCCTGCTGTAGTTGAGAATTCACTTAAAAAATTCCTCCAGCGTTTTCCGCAGGATGATATTACTTATACTGAATTAGGAAAGTTCTACCGGGAGCAGGGTAGATTTTTTGAAGCCGAGGCTGCGCTCAGGAAGGCCGTTGAGATTAATCCCCGGAATAAAGACGCCTACCTTAATCTGGGGTGGGTTTATCGTAATCAAACCAAATTTCTGCAGGTTGCTGAGGATTCGCTTAAAAGATCCATAGCACTTGACCCTAAGAATAGTGCAGCCCGTGTTGAATTAGCGAGACTGCATGACACCCAGGGCCAATTATCGTCCGCCGAAACTGTGCTGATCGACGCTATCGAGGCGGATCCCAATAATGATATTGCTTATGATGCGTTAGGCCGGGTTTATTCAATTAAATACCAGTTACTTCAGGCTGAAGCTGCATTCCGGACGGCTATCGAGATTAATCCTGACAATGAAGATGCCTATGTAGCCTTAGCTGGGGTTTATCGGGCGCAGAACAAATTCGCTCAAGCGCAGGATTTATTCGAAAAAGAAATAAAAATTCGTCCAGGGAATGTGCGTGCTTACATTGAGCTCGGATGGCTTTATTGCAATCAAGATAAGCTGTCTCAAGCGCAGGATTTATTCAAAAAAGCTATCGAAATTGATTCTGAGAGCGACCGGGCATACGGAGCAATATCTGTGTTTTATGATAAAATAGGTAAGCATCAACTGGCGCAAGAATATTCCCAAAAAGCTAACCGTTTGAGATTGAATGATTACACCGCTATGACTATCAATAATTATCGCCGGCTAAAAGAAATCCTGGATGGGAAAAGAATAAAGTTGGTTTGTGTGCAGTATCCGATGCGTAGTATTGAACAACTTAAAAAAATATTACCGCAGGATAAAGGTACCATCTTTGTGGATAATGAAGAGATCTTTAAGGAGGCGTTGCATAAAACAAACTATAGGGAGTATTTTAGGGATATGTTCGGCGGTGATTTTGGGCATTGTACGGAAAAGGGCAACCGGCTCCTGGCTCAGAATATCGCGGATACAATTATTAGGAATCTAAAGTGATAAAAAGCAATTTTTTTATTTTTTTGCTACTCATTTTGACTTTTTTAGCTTTTTCCCCCTGCCTGAAAAACTCCCTGGTCAACTGGGATGACCAGGGGTATCTTCTGGAAGACGGGCTGATCCATCATCTTTCCTGGGCTAACCTGAAAAATATTTTTATGCAAAACCAGTTTGACAATTACCATCCTTTATCCCGGCTTTCTTATGCCCTGGAATACCGACTGGCTAAATTTAATCCTTTAATCTACCATTTGGATAACCTGCTCCTGCATTTAGCTAACTGCTTTTTAGTCTTTTGGTTTATTATGCTTTTAAGTAAAAATACTTTTATTGCCCTTTTAACCGCTGCACTTTTTGCCGTCCATCCTAGCCATGTAGAATCAGTGGCCTGGGCCTCGGAGAGAAGGGATGTTTTATACTCCTTGTTTTTCTTAAGCGCATTGATTGCTTACCTGAAATGGCGTTACGTTTCGGAAAAAAAATACTATTTTTTTGCTTTGGGTTTATTTGTCCTGGCGATGCTTTCTAAGGCCATGGCGATTACCCTGCCTTTGGTTATTATGCTGATTGATTATTATTTCTTTAACTGCCGGTCTTTAAAGAAACTCATTAAGGATGAATTCTGGTTTTTCCTGGCTGCGTTATTGCTGGGCCTGGTCAGCTTAGCCATTAGGGTTAACACCGGGGATCTTTTAGGTGGCTGGTTGGTTAATTTCAGGCATAATCTTTCGGTTGCCGGATTTGCGCTGTTGTTTTATTTAAATAAACTTATCCTGCCGGTTGATTTGTCCTGTCTTTATCCGTATGCTTATACCGATACGGGTTTTTTCCAGAAAATCGCTGTGCCTGTTTTTTATTTATTATCCGTTTGCTTAGCCTGTCTGGTTATTTTAAATAAATACTTTAAAAAGATAATCTTTGGTGTTGCCTTTTTTTTGATCACCCTTATCCCGGTGATCCATCTGATTCCCTCCAGTGGAGCCGTAGCCGTAGTTTTCGACCGGTACCTTTACATATCTTCGATCGGTTTATTCTATGCTTTATCCGTATTGCTCTGCCGGATATATGCAAAAGAGCACCGTGTTGCCATGATTCTGCGGCGCTCTCTCCAGGTTATCTTAATCGGGCTGATCTTGCTCTTATCCGGGTTGACCTACCGGCGCTGTCAGGTCTGGAGGGATAGCTTAAGTTTATGGAATGATGTAATCAAGCAATACCCCGGGATGGCGACTGTTTATAACAGCCGGGGAGTGTTCTTTATGTCAGAAGGCCAATACCAGCGGGCGGAAACCGATTTTTTAATGGCCGTAAAATTGAGGACGGATAGTTCTGATGACTTTTTGATGCGGGACATCGCTATCTATAATCATTATTATTTCAATTTCGCTTCTTCTCTGCAAGCCCAGGGCAGGATCCCGGAGGCTAAGGCGGTATTCGAACAGCTTGTTGAGGAGTCCCGGGCATACCTTAAACGCGATCCGTTTATCCCGGAATATAAATTCAGCGGACACTACAGTGATCCGGTGATTAAGGCCGGGGTATATTATAATCTGGCTAATCTTGCTGATGCATCCGGTAACCAGGAGCGGGCTGTCGCTTTGTATATTCGTGCCCGGCAGATCAATCCGCAGCTGATCTATGCTTATGATAGCCTGGGGTCGATTTATCTGCGCATGGGTAAGCAGGAGGAGGCCAAGCGGGAATTTATTCAGGCAATCAAGATTGACCCTACTCGTACGCCGGTATATATTAAGTTGGCAGGAATTTACCGGTCGGCTGGCCAGGATGAGGAATTAAAAGCACTTTATAAAAAAGCCGTCGCCTTTAACCTGGATTTCTTTTCTGCTTACTATTATTGCGGAAATTTAGCTGTCCAGCTTCATCAGGATAGGAAGGCAGTTGCTTTATACCGGCAGGCAATCAGAATCAATCCCGGATCTAAAGAAGCCTGTCTGGGCCTGGGCAGCGCTTATTTAACTATCGGTAAGACTAAATCTGCGATCTATTGGTTTAAGAAAACATTAGAACTTGATCCTGATCTGGCGGTAGCGCATCATAACCTGGCGCTGGCATATTATTATGCTAAAGATTATAGTTTAGCGGTCAAACACAGTGACCAGGCCAGCCGGCTGGGTTATGCCGTTAGCCCCAAACTTACCCAGTGGCTTGAGCCCTATAAAACAAAATAGAGCCGGTCTTTGCAAGCACCGGCTCTATTTTTATTTCTATCGGATTATATCTTTTTTACGTTAGTCGCCTGGTCGCCTTTAGGCCCCTGGGTAACTTCAAATTCGACTTCATCACCTTCGGCTAAAGATTTATATCCTTCTCCCACGATAGCGCTGAAATGTATAAAAACATCTTTGCCATCTTCGGAAGTAACGAATCCATAACCCTTTTGATTGCTGAACCACTTTACTTTACCCTTTGCCATCTTGTTTCTCCTTTTGCTTAGAAAGCACACTCACGCAATTCCTTATAGCGCGGCGTGTCTTTAATTACGCACCGATCCTTGATTAGCCCGGCGCTTTTCCATCTATAGTTAAATCCTTAAGCGCGACAAGGCCTTAAGGAAAAAAAATCCGCAAAGCACGGTTATTTTTTAGTGGCTGCTTTGCGGTTTATACTCATTACTAATCAATTTCTTTGTTTCTCCCCTAAACTTAAACTTGTGTTTTAAATATAGCATGAATTGCCGATTTGTCAACCATTTTCCTTAAATTCTAAGCGAGTAATTGACTATTGGTCAGGAATTGGTATAATGGAAAAATTGCCGATGTAGCTCAGTTGGTAGAGCAGGACTTTCGTAAAGTCAAGGTCGGTGGTTCGATTCCACTCATCGGCTTAAATCTTTTATGTCCAGATTCCGTCAGGTTTTAAGAAACCGTAACTTCTTTTTATTGTGGAGCGGGCAGATTATCTCCCAGCTGGGTGACCGGCTTGGCCAGATGGCCCTGATTGCTTTTGTTTACCTGCGCGCTCCGGGCTCGACCCTGCAGATCGCCAAAGTCCTTTCTTTTACCATTATTCCGGTATTCCTAATCGGCCCATTAGCAGGAGTTTATGTGGATCGCTGGGACAGGCGCCGGACTATGTATATCTGTGATTTCCTGCGCAGCCTGCTGGTTCTGACCATTCCGCTTTTCTTAATTTATACTAAAAATCTGATGCCGGTTTATCTGATCATCTTCATTGTTTTTTCTATCGGGAGGTTTTTTGTGCCGGCGAAGCTTTCGATTGTCCCGGACTTAGTGGATAAAAAAGACCTGTTAATCGCTAATTCCCTGGTCAACACTACCGGGATGATCGCGGCGGTTTTAGGGTTTGGCGCCAGCGGTGTATTGGTCGAATGGCTTGGCCCGAAGATCGGGTTTTATCTTAATTCCCTGACCTTTCTGGTTTCGGCAACGCTGATCTTTTTAATTTCCAAAAATTTTATGGTCAAGATGGATTTTAAACAGGTCAGCCAGGAGATTATTGAGGTGATCAGAAAATCGGTCTTTCAGGAGATCAAAGAGGGGATGTTTTATTTTATCCGCCAGAAAGACCTCCGTTTTACCGCGGGGATTATTTTTGCGCTTTGGTCGGCATTAGGCGCGGTCTATGTAGTGGTGATTGTTTTTGTCCAGAACACCTTGCGTTCAAAAACCCAGGACCTGGGGCTTTTGGTGATGTTCTTAGGGATTGGTCTATTCCTGGGTTCTTTGGTCTACGGCCGCTTCGGCCAGCGTATCTCCCATTATAAAATTATATTTACCTGCCTGGTAGCCAGCGGTATAATGCTGGTCATTTTTGCCCTGGGGATATATTATTATCCCGTTTTTTTTGTCGCCGCTTTTTTAGCTTTATGCCTGGGCCTGATTATTTCCCCGATCATGATTGCCACCAATACGATTATCCATAAGGTCAGCGACAACGAGATGCTGGGTAAGATCTTTAGTTTTCTGGAGATCGTCATCCATCTGGGATTTTTGTTGTTTATGTTTGTGAGCAGCCTGCTGGCGGAAGTTTTTCCGCATGTGCTGATCTTAGTCAGCGTAGGCTGCCTTTTGAGCGTATTGGGCCTGGTCAGTTTGATCTTTAACCGGAAGGTAGCATGGTTAGATTAGCCGAAAATAAACATTATTCTGAGAATAAACCGGTAGAAAACCTGCCGCTGCCGGCCAAAGTGTATCTTCCTTTGATCCAGCATTTAGGAAAGATCTGTAATCCGGAAGTAAAGGCCGGTGATACGGTAACTCTGGGGCAGAGGATCGCCGGTATTGACGCCCATGTCTATGCCCCGATCCATTCTTCAATATCCGGTAAGGTCGTAGCGGTCCAGGATTGGCCGCATCCGGTTTTAGGCCGGGCTAAGAGCATAGTCATCGAAGGTGACGGCCAGGATAATCCGGCGGGATTCCTTAGCAGGAGCCAGCAGGAGATTGATAAACTCACCCTGCAAGATTTAAGAAAAATTGTTTTAGATGCCGGGATCGTGGGAATGGGGGGAGCCAGCTTTCCTACGCATATAAAACTTAATCCGCCAAAGCCTCTGCAGGTTCTGATCATTAACGGGGCTGAATGTGAGCCGTATCTGACTGCCGATGCCCGTTTGATGGCGGAGAAAACCCGCCAGATCTCCCAGGGAATCGCTTTAATTGCCAGATGCCTGGGGATAAAAGATATTTATATCGGGATAGAAAAAAATAAGCCCGAAGCCATTCAGGTATTTTCCAGTATCCCCGGGGTCAAGGTTAAAATTCTGCCTGCGGATTATCCGCAAGGCGGGGAAAAACAGCTAATTAAAAATATCTTAGGTAAAGAGATTCCCCGCGGTAAGCTTCCCTTTGATTTGGGCGTTTTGGTGCAGAATGTAGCTACGGTATATGCTATTTATGAGGCGGTATATAAAGGTAAGCCTTTGATCCAGCGGATTGTGACGGTTACCGGCAGTTGCCTTAAAAATCCCAGAAATTTACTCGTGCGCATCGGCACACCGATTAAGGATTTGATTGAGTTTTGCGGGCCGCTTTCAGCGGAACCGGCAAAAATTATTATCGGAGGGCCGATGATGGGAATCGCCCAATACTCCTTAGATGTCCCGGTGATTAAATCTTCAAGCGGTTTACTCCTGCTGAATAAAAAAGAGGCAGAGATTCCAGAGGAGGACCCCTGTATCCGCTGTGCAGCCTGTGTGCGTGGTTGCCCAGTAGGTCTGATGCCTTGCCAGATCAATTTAGCTTCTGAAAAGATGCTCTGGAGCCTGGCAAAAGAGTATGGGGCAAGTGATTGTATTGAGTGCGGGATATGTAATTATGTCTGCCCGGCTAACCGCCGGCTTTTGCAGACGATCAAGCGGGCAAAATTAGAGGTGGTTAAGTGAAAGAGATGGTTAGGTACGGTTTTATCCTGGCGCTGATTTGTGTAGCTGCTTCGGGATTGCTGGCGGGAGTCAATGCCCTTACCCGTCCCCGGATTTTGGCAGCGGCGCAGTCCGAAGAGCGATCAGCGCTGAAAGAGGTGATGCCGCAAGCGGCTAAATTTACTCCGGTGAGATCACAGGAGGCTGAAGGGATATTGTATTATAAAGCATTTGACCAAGAGGATAAGTTAATCGGTTTTGTGTTTAAGGCCAGCGGTAAAGGGTATTCCAGTGTCGTTGAAACTTTAGCCGGGGTATTTTTGGATGATCAGATCAGCGGGATTAAAGTCCTTTCTTTAAATGAAACCCCGGGTTTGGGGATGCAGGTAGCTGAGCCTGGTTTTACTTCCCAGTTTGCCCGGAAAAACAGCCTGGATCTATCCGGGGTCCAGGCGATTACCGGAGCGACCATCTCCAGCCGTGCGGTAATTAATTCTGTGACGGAAAAAGCGCTCCGGATAAAAGAGCTGATTAAAAATGGCAAATAATTTTATTGTTTCAGGTTCTCCGCATATTCATAAGCCGGCATCTATCCCTAAGATCATGTGGACGGTAGTTGCCAGTCTAATTCCTGCCGGTATCGCCGGAGTAGTTATCTTCGGTTGGGACGCTTTGTGGGTTACCCTGGTGGCAACCGCTGCGGCGGTCTTAACGGAACTGGCCTTCAGTTTATTCACTAAAAAGAAGATCACCATCTTAGACGGCTCGGCGGTGATTACCGGGATACTTTTGGCTTTTAATCTGCCCAGCACCGTGCCTTTATGGCTGCCGGTTATCGGAGCGGTCTTTTCTATTGCTATCGGCAAACAGGTTTTCGGCGGTATCGGCCAGAATATTTTTAACCCGGCCTTAGTCGGCAGGGTATTTCTCATGGCTTCCTGGCCCAAATATATGACTACTTTTACCCGGCCGCTCAGCTACGACGCAGTAACCAGCGCTACTCCTCTGGCGCTTCTTAAAGAAGGCAAGCCGTTAGTGGATATTTCATATCTGGATTTATTTTTAGGTAAGCATGGAGGGTGTATCGGAGAGGTCTGTATCCTGGCATTATTGATCGGTGCAGCACTGCTTTTTATCAAAGGTTATATTACCTGGCAGATCCCGGTTATCTATATTGCAACAACTGCGGTATTTGCTTATATTTTCGGCGCGGATAAACTTTTTGGCGGGGATTGGTTATTGCATATCTTAAGCGGCGGCCTGGTCCTGGGGGCATTGTTTATGGCCACGGATTATGTGGCAACGCCTCTGACCGGTAAAGGCCAATTGATTTTCGGGGTAGGCTGCGGTCTTTTAACCGGAGTGATCCGCATCTGGGGAGGTTATCCGGAAGGCGTTTCTTATGCGATATTGATGATGAATGCAGCGACCCCATTTATTGACCGTTATACTAAGACCAGGATCTACGGATCCAGGTAAACGGGAAAAGATGAAAGAACTGATCAAAGAATTTACTAAAGGTATTATCAAAGAGAACCCGACCTTTGTGCTGGCTTTAGGCTTATGTCCGACCCTGGCGGTTTCCGTATCGGTAACTAATGCTATCGGCATGGGGATCGCCGCTACCTTTGTGCTTTTAGGGTCGAGTATAATTATCTCTATGGTGCGGAATTTTATTCCCGGGAAAATACGCATACCTTGTTTTATTGTAATTATTGCTACTTTTGTCACGGTGACCGAGCTGTGTTTGAAGGCCTACGCTCCGGTTTTAGACCGGGCTTTAGGTATTTATGTCCCGCTGATTGTGGTTAATTGTATTGTTTTAGGCCGCGCCGAGGCCTTTGCCTGTAAAAATAATCTGGTGCGTTCATTCTTCGATGGTTTAGGTATGGGTGTGGGGTTTACCTTAGCACTTATTCTGATCTCGGCGATCAGAGAATTTTTAGGTTCGGGCCGGATTTTAGGGCACACTTTGATTAAAGGGTTGGAGCCGGCATTTGTTTTTGGTATGCCCTCAGGGGCGTTGTTGGTAATTGGCCTGTTGCTCGGTTTTTTCAATTTTTTAAAGAATAGGAAAGCATGAACATCCAGGGATTTTTAAGCATATTTATATCCTCGGTATTTATTTACAACGTTATCTTATCGCGTTTTTTGGGGCTCTGCCCTTTTGTGGCTATCTCCAAAAACACCAGGCAGGCATTAGCGATGAGCGCGGCGGTCACTTTTGTGATCACTGCTTCCTCTGTGGTGACCTGGTTGATTTACCGCTTTTTGTTGTTACCGCTTAATCTGGCGTATTTACGCACGCTTGCCTTCGTTTTAGTAATCGCGACACTTGTCCAGTTGATTGAGATGGTCATTAGAAAAACCAGCCCTGCTCTATACCGAGCCTTTGGTATTTACCTTACTTTGATTACTACAAATTGCGCGGTATTAGGCGCAGCGGTGTTGAACATTGATATGTTTTTTTCTAACGGTAAAGCAGTCGTGGGAAGTTTTTATTATTCAGTTTTTCAGGGAATCTGCATGGGGATAGGGTATACTCTGGCGATGCTTTTAATGTCCGGGATCAGGGAAAGGCTTGAACTTTGTAATGTCCCTAAGCCGTTTAAAGATTTCCCCCTGGCGTTTATTATTGCTTCGATCTTAAGCTTAAGTTTTATGGGGTTTAGCGGATTTAAATTCTAAGACGATGGAAATTTTAATTGCGGTTTTAGTTTTAGGGATTTTGGGTTTGATCTTCGGGGTGGGGCTGGCTGTTGCTTCTAAGCAGCTGGCGGTTGCGGCTAATCCGCAATTAGAGGAGGTTGGGCACCTATTACCCGGTTCGAACTGCGGGGCATGCGGCAATCCCGGATGTTTCGGTTTTGCTGAAGGATTAGTCAGCGGGAAGAATTCCCCGGAAGGCTGCCGGGTCTGCAGCGACGAATCCCGGGCTAAGATTGCTTCAATACTGGGGCTGGCGGTCGAGAAGCAGAATAAAAAGATTGCTACTTTGCATTGTCACGGCGGCAACAGGGTTAAGGACAGATATTTGTATAACGGGCTTAATGATTGTATTACTGCCAACTTAGTTTTAGGAGGGCAGAAATCCTGTGTTTTTGCCTGTCTGGGTTTCGGTACCTGTGTTCAGGCCTGTCCCTTTGGAGCGATCAGTATGTCCGGGGAAGGTTTGCCGCAAGTCGATAAAATTAAATGCCGTTCCTGTAACAAGTGTGTTTTAGCCTGTCCGAAGAAACTGTTTTCTCTGGTCTCGGTCACCAATAATGTTTATGTTGCCTGTAGCTCGCATGATCTGGGTAAGGATGTTAAAAGTGTCTGCCCGGTCGGCTGCATTGCCTGCAAATTATGCGAGAAGGCCTGTAAATTTGACGCCATACATGTCATAGATAATCTGGCGGTAATTGATTATCATAAATGTACTTCCTGTCAGGAATGTGTTAAAGTTTGTCCTGCTAAAACCATAAGGGTAAGGCCATGAACTTAGCGGTATTTGCTTCCGGCCGGGGCAGTAATTTTTCGGCGATTGCCCGGGCGGTAAGAGAGAAAAAGATCAAAGCAAGATTAGCGGTTTTAATTTGCGATCAACCGCAGGCTTTAGTGATCAGGCGGGCCCAAAGAGCCGGGGTCAAAGCGGTGATCATCGACCGCGCAGATTTCTCCAGCCGCGCTGGTTTTGAAGCAGCGATTACCCAGAAATTAAAAGAGCATAAAATAGAGCTGATTGCTTTAGCGGGTTTTATGCGGGTCTTAAGCGGCAGTTTTGTCAGGCGCTACCGTAACCGTATACTGAACATCCACCCGTCATTATTGCCTGCTTTTAAAGGCGCGCAGGCGATCAAAGACGCATTTGCCGGAGGCGCTTGCTTTACCGGGGTAACCGTGCATTTTGTGGTTGAAGAGGTCGATTGCGGGCCGGCGATCCTGCAGCAAAAGGTAGAAATTAAAAACAACGATACATTAGCTTCTTTAGAGTCCAGGATCCACCGCCTGGAGCATAAACTTTATCCGCAAGCCATCGGTTTATTGATCAGTGGTAAATTAAAATCCCGCCGGAATTAAAGCCCTACTCTTTTAAATCAGCCAGGATAGATGTTTGGTTAAAAATAGTTTTCTTGCCGCTGGCATGGTTAGTTATTTCTACCAGCGAAAAATCTTTAAATTGGTAGGCATCCAGGGTATAAGCGATGATTTTTAAGACCTCTTTA
>CAZEBD010000011.1:7974-9851 GCA_964510625.1 uncultured Planctomycetales bacterium | reverse complement strand
GCTGCTTTCGACCTCCGGGGTCTGAAACTTCAGCCTGATCCGGCTTTGGATCTGGTCAGCGATAAAATCCTTGAGCATAATATCCTGGTAATTTAAGTGAGCTCCGGTTTTATCCCCGATGATCCTTGCGGAGGCTGACGGATCCTGGATAACCCGGTGCATATATTCAGTGCGGGAGACCAAACCAAAGGCCAGTTTCTTGAGGTCCGGAACGTAAGAAACCTGTTTTATCTCAACACCGTTTTTTATATCGGCAGTGACAATACAGAAAAATTGCGGGGGGTCTTTTTCGGTTTTATCCAGGCTCATCAACACCCGGTGAATCACCTGAAGTACGTAAGAATTTTTTTCGGCCACGGATTTGTCTAAAATCGTATCCTGGATCCTTTCCTTTTCTGCTATCGGCCGGACCCAATAATTAACTTTTAAGGTTTCTGAATCCAGCGCGTTTTTTTTGTCTTCTAACAGGAATTTTTCGAGGCTTTTCTGCGGCTTATCCGAACGGGAGACGATATTTTCAAGCGGCAGGTATACCCAAAGCGTCCGGCCGGTGAGAGTGGCGCTGACTTCGATTTTATATTCTTTTTTACAGATCTCCTGGATGGCCCGGGCGGTGTCTTTTTTTAAAAAAGAGGGGGTAAGGGATGAACTACAAGCAGCAAGAAAAAAGACCAAAGGCAGGAGCTTAAGGCCGGATTTTACCAAACTCTTTGAAGATAGCTTCGATCTCATCATAATTAAGTTCATCTTTGGCTACCAGCTCTTTGGCCAACCGGTCCAGTAGGGGCTCTTCTTTTTTTAGCAGCGTGGTTACTTCTTCTAAGCAGGAATGTAATATTTCCTGGACGTCGGCATCAAGCTTAGCTTTGACATCTTCGGAAATTTTATCCACGATCTCCCAATTGCCTAAAAATCCGCTTTTGCCCATCCCGCAGACCCAGACCATATTGTGGGCATGGTGCATGGCGTTAGAAAAATCTCCGTAAACTCCGGTAGTGGTGGCATTATATTTGATTTTTTCGGCAGCGTATGAACCGAGGCTGATCTTGATCTTGCTTAGCATATTGTTTGAATCTTCGATAAAAGTGTCTTCTCTTTCCGGGATCCAGGTTGCCCCACCCGTCGGCCCGCGGGGCGTGATGGTGATCTTAAAGACGTCTTTAGAAGGGGCGAGTAAATAAGTAATGATCGCATGACCGCTTTCATGATAAGCAGTCTGCCATTTTTCCTTCTCGCTTAGTTTTACCCGGCGTTTTATGCCTAAAGCAATTCTTTCCCGCGCTTCGTCGATCTCTTTCATCGAAATGGAGGGGTTCTGGTTACGTACGGTAATCAGGGCGGCCTCGCGCACGATATTGGCAATATCTGCCGGGGTCTGCCCCACGGTGATCCGGGCCAGCCGGTCGATCTTTACATCAGCAGGATTGTATTTTACTTTCTGCAGGTAATATGCAAAAAGCTTCTGCCGGTCCTCCAGATTGGGTTTATCCACGATTACTTTACGATCGAACCTTCCCGGCCTTAATAGCGCCGGATCCAGGTAAGTTTCCGGGGCGTTAGTCGCGCCGATTAAGACTATATTGTGGTCTTTATCTTTTAATCCGTCCATCTCTACCAGGAGCTGGTTTAAGGTAGTGTTATGTTCGGTAGTCCCGCCAAACCCTTTTTCCATGCCGCGCTGGGCACCAACGGCGTCGATTTCATCAATAAAGATAATGCAGCCGCCTTCTAATTCTGCCAGCTGCTGGGCCCTTTTAAAAAGAGAACGCACCCGGCCGGCGCCTACCCCGACAAACATTTCGACAAATTCCGAACCTGACATAGAAATAAACGGCAGTTTTGCTTCTGTGGCAATGGCTTTGGCCAGGTAAGTCTTT
>CAZEBD010000011.1:0-7964 GCA_964510625.1 uncultured Planctomycetales bacterium | reverse complement strand
TCCGCATCCCGGAGGCCCTAACATCAGGATACCCTTAAGGATTTTTCCCCCGATGCGCTGGAGGCTGGCCCGGTCAGTGATTAATTTGACGATTTCCAGGGCTTCTTCTTTTGCTTCGTCCATTCCGATGACATCCGACCAGTTGATCCCAATCTCCCCTCCGGAGACGGATTTTTTGCTCGTCTGGGAAAATGAAGAGGCTCCGCGTTTAAAATAGAGCCAGTACATCAAAAAGGTGTAGACAAAACCGAAGATCAACGCCATGATGATCTGCAGATACAATTGCAGAGGGATCATCGCCAGTTGTGACTGGCGCAGGTAGGATTCTGATTCATTCCAGGCCCGCAGGCCGGTAATAATTAAAAAGACCAGGGAGATCGCTAAACCGCCCAGGAAAATAAACAAAAGCGCCTTTAACCAGTGGAGTTTTACGTAGAATCTGAATTTTTTCCAAGTCATTTTTTGCTCCATTTTTGGGTGTGCGATTACATAAAAATAACATATCCGCTACCTTTAGTCAATTCTTTTCTTCCTTGACTTAAAAGCTTTTGAATGTATAATTATTAAGTTGTCTAAAAAATTTAAAAAAAGGAGTTTCAACATGGCTACGATCAAAAAAGTCTTCGCCCGGGAGATCCTGGATTCACGCGGCAATCCTACGGTAGAAGTGGATTGTCTTTTAACCAATGGTATTTTAGGCCGGGCGGCGGTTCCTTCAGGAGCATCTACCGGGGACAATGAAGCCTTAGAGCTGCGGGATAATGATCCTGCCAGGTATTTAGGTAAGGGGACATTAAAAGCGGTAGCCAATGTTAATACGGTGATTAACTCTGCAATTAAGGGTAAGACGGCAGATTTCGCTAAAATTGATAAACTTTTAATTGACCTGGACGGGACGGAGTTTAAGTCTAAACTCGGGGCAAACGCTATCCTGGGAGTTTCTATGGCCGTAGCCAAGGCAGCTGCTTTGGCTAAGAAGCAACCGCTCTACCGGTTTCTGGGGGGAGAGAAAGCCAAAATTTTACCGGTTCCCCAGATGAATATCTTAAATGGCGGAATGCATGCGGATAATAACCTGGATATTCAGGAGTTTATGATCATGCCGCAAGGCGCTGCGGATTTTTCCACCGCTCTGCGGATGGCGGTTGAAGTTTTTCATAAGTTAAAATCAATCCTTAAATCCAAAAAACTTTCTACTTCCGTCGGAGATGAAGGCGGTTTTGCCCCCAGCTTAAACTCTAACGAAGAGGCTTTGAGCCTGATTATTGAAGCGATTAAGGCCGCCGGGTATGTTCCGGGAAAAGATGTTTCTTTGGCCCTGGATTGCGCGGCCAGCTCTTTTTGTAAAGACGGTAAATATACTTTTGAGGGGTCGGTGAAGACCTCCGCGGATCTTATCGCCATTTATGAGGGATGGCTTAGCCGTTATCCGGTCCTCTCCATTGAAGACGGCCTTTCGGAACATGACTGGAGCGGTTGGCAGGAGATGACTAAGAGAATCGGGGATAAAGTCCAGTTGGTGGGGGATGATATCTTCGTGACTAATCCTAAGATATTTAAAAAAGGGATTGCAGAAGGAATTGGCAATGCTATACTAATTAAAGTCAATCAGATCGGCTCTCTGTCGGAAACTTTAGAGGCGATTTCGATTGCTAAAAAGAATAAATACCGGGCGGTTATTTCACACCGCTCCGGAGAAACCGAAGATACGACCATTGCGCATTTAGCGGTAGCTACCGGCGTAGGGCAGATTAAAACCGGCTCGCTGTCGCGGACCGACCGGATCTGTAAATATAACGAGCTGCTCAGGATCCAAGAGGAATTAGGTAAAAAAGCAATTTATGCGGGGAAAGCCTGGAAGAGATAAATGCTCTCCACGTTAAGAAGGTCGCTGTGGCTTTTTAGTTTTACGGTTTTGCTTTTAGTTTTATTCCTGCCTGGCTATACTAAACTGCAGGAATCGCGGGTCAAGAACCGTCAGCTTGAGGAAAAATACCGCAAGCTGGCCATTGAAAATATCCTTTTACAGGAAGAGTTAAAAAAGGTAGAAAATGACCCGTTGTATCAGGAAAAGATTGCCCGGGATAAGATGGGTGTAGTTAGGAAGGGAGAGATCCCCGTCAAGATTTTCTCGGAGAAGAAGCGTTAATAAATTTCGCGGGGTGGAGCAGCCTGGTAGCTCGCAAGGCTCATAACCTTGAGGTCGTCCGTTCAAATCGGGCCCCCGCAACCATGTAATTCTCTCAAACCTTAGAACGAGAGATAAAATAAGCCCTGATTAGTAAGATTAGTCAGGGCTTATTTTTTTATGTCCGTTAATTATTTAGTATTAAGGAAGAGCCGGCATGCCATAGCACGCTGAATAGTCACTAATCCAAAAGCAATGCCATGTTCCATAGTCTGTGCTTGGACGATAAATATAAGCAATATTGTATGTTTTGCCGGCTTCGACGTACGGCCTCTTGCTGCAACAAGTACACCGATTGGCAAAAAGGCGTACCTCTGTTGCTGTTACACCGCCAATGTAGTACCTAAAGTAGTGTTGCGTATCGCAATTACCGGGGCTATCTATTCCTGCGTCTTCAGAGGTCATGCCGGTGAGGTCACCATGTTCTTGATAATACTCATAGGCAAATTTTCGCATTAAGCCTATAACCATTTTAGCTTCTGCAATACGGGATTTCTCAACTATTGAATTGTATTGGGTTAAGCCGATTGCAGCAAGAATGCCAACAATGATGACAACAATGATGAGTTCTACTAATGTGAAACCATAGCTTAGATTTTGCTTCATAAAAATAATTATACAATGCAGCGTTTAGCAAAACAATATCTTTTTAAAGCAATACAGCAAGCAGGGAGTGATGCTTCTGCAAGAAATAGCGATTTAGAGTAGCATTTATTTTGTTATAAGAATATTAACCATAACGGAGAGAAAACGCCTTAAGGGTAACGTTAAAAGTTGCTATGGTCTTTGGTTCATAATCCTAAAGGCCGTCCGTTCTCCCGCCGGAATCTTTAATATGGCGGGACTGCGCCGCTAAGCTTAAATCCTGGCGGCTTGAAATCGGGCCCCCGCAACCATACAAAACCCTGTAACCTAATAAGTTACGGGGTTTTTGTTGTTTTTAGGTTGTTCTAGGGGTATAATAAATATCAAAAAGATAGTGAGTAGTCCTAAGGAGTGTATGAATAAATGTATAATAGATCTATAATTCCGCTATTAGTGTTAACTTTATGCTATCCGGCATTATCTTTTGCGGAAACTATTGTTCTTAAATCAGGGAGAAAGATAGAAGGCAAAATTATCGAAAAGACTGATCAGTATATAAAAATAAATATCAAAGGTATACCCGGAGGAATGCCTCAAACTTTTTATAGTGATGAAGTTGCAGCTGTCGATGAAACAAATCCGAGTCAATCTTCGACGGAAATAATAAAACAATTATCACTTGGGAAATTTTATGCGACAATTCATCTTAAGTCAGGAGAAACGGTTAAGGGTGAATTTATTGAAGATGCGTCTGATTATATTAAAATAAGCTGTGGTGGAGCAGTTAGAACCTATCCCCGCAGCGAAATCAGCAGTTTTATTAATGTCCCAGAAGAAGTTGAAAATGGAAGCGTAGACTTTCCAGCCTGGCTTAAACAATTCAATGAAAAATATTGTCTTCCCGCGAGGGAAGAATTTTGCACTAAGTTAGAAAAGTGTGAGCCATATGGTAACCAGTTTATACCAGAAAGTATAAAAGGTGAAAAAGATGGCAAGTGTATAGTTGTTACCAGTAATGGAATGGAATATAGGTATTCGGAGGGGCAAAGAAAAGCATTGATTCAATATTATAGGGCTCTTAACACCGCTTCGCGCAATGGGTCTAGTGTAGGCATTCAAAGTGATGGGCCTACTGAGCAGTTTGTTATTCCTGGGGGAACCAGTAAAATTATTTCAAGGGGTAGAACGGTTACTAAGATAGACGGAGAAATTATAGAGGATCCCCGAAATGACGCAGAATGTTACGTTAATGGTGTGCCTTTGGAATAGCAAAGGCATGCTTTTGCTTATCGAATTAAATAGCTAGCGGGACTGCGCCGCTAAGCTTAAATCCTGGCGGCTTGAAATCGGGCCCCCGCAACCATAAACATTGCCTCCCGAAGGGAGGCCAATACACAAAGTGCCGCGTAATTAAACCGATGCGGCCAACCATAAACATCGCCCGCCGCAAGGCAGGCCGATACACAAAGTGCCGTGTAATTATACCGATGCGGCCAACCGATAAAAGCCCTTCATGAGATAATACTTGTGAAGGGTTTTTGTTTGGAGTAAAATAATAACATTAAGAGAGGAGGGAGCATGAGAAAATATGGAGCAGAGTTTTTTGGAACCTTCTGGCTGGTGCTTGGTGGATGCGGAAGTGCAGTGTTGGCTGCCGCTTTTCCGGGTTTAGGTATCGGTTTGCTGGGTGTTGCATTGGCTTTTGGTTTGACAGTTTTAACTATGGCTTATGCAATCGGGCACATATCAGGTTGCCACTTAAATCCAGCGGTTTCTATCGGACTTTGGGCCGGAGGTCGTTTTCCGGCAAAGCAGCTTTTGCCGTACATCATCGCACAGGTTTTAGGCGCAGTTGTTGCGGGAGCAACTCTCTATATAATCGCCAGCGGTAAACCCGGTTTTGATGTTTTAGCCGGTTTTGCTTCCAATGGTTATGGCGCTCATTCTCCCGGAGGATATTCTTTGCTGGCGGCTTTAATCACCGAAGTTGTTATGACCATGATGTTTTTACTGATTATTCTTGGCGTGACTGATAAGCGTGCACCCCAGGGTTTTGCTCCGATAGCAATCGGTTTGGGTCTTACGTTGATCCACCTGATCAGCATTCCGGTTACGAATACTTCGGTAAATCCTGCACGCAGCACCGGCGTAGCGATATTTGTAGGCGGATGGGCTACTGCACAATTATGGCTTTTTTGGGTGGCTCCGGTTATCGGCGGAATTTTAGGAGCAGTTATCTACCGTTTAATTGAGAAAAAAGAAAGTTAATTAGCGAGGAAGGCTGTTATGGGCGGTGTGAGAATAACCCTGGTTTTGGCCATGGTTTTGTTTGCGGTTAGTTTTTCTTTTCCGCAAATAATTTTAGGCGGTGAATTTGAATTCAATTCTATCCCTACGGAAAAAGAGCTTTTGAGCCAAAAGTGGGAAAAAGAAAAGCAGGCAATCTTCGAACGCCAGCAAAATGAAGTAGCAATACTGCTTAAACAACAGCAAGACAGAAATGACGGCCGGGATACCCGGCAGATCCGTGAACAAGATCGTAAAGAAATGCAAGAATTGCGCAAAAGGCAGAGGGAAGAAATGAAAGAGGCCCGCCAACGTTACCGGGAAGCCAAGGAAGAGTTAAATGATATGCAAAGGACGTTAAAGCGCCTGACCTCTGTGGAGAGTTAAGTTTATAGTTTGTCCTTGAGATAAGAAAACGCTTTCAAATTTAGCCCCCCAAGTATTGAAATCCACCTTTCGGGTATGATAAATTTTATATATACCTTGCAAAGGGGGGGATGATGAATAAAAAGGATTTTCACCATCGGCATCGTGCAGGTAAAGATAAATGGCCTTTGGATTATTGGTCAAACTTTGCGCAGCTGCAAAGAAGCCTTTATCTTAAACAACTGAAGAAATGGAAGTTTTGCTTTAAAGGCTGAATTTTTAAGCTTAGGCCTTCTTAATCGGATATCAGTAACAGGCGGGAATCATCGGTTTTATTGATTCCCGCCTTTTTTATTGCAATTAAATTACTTGAAATTTCACAATTCCAGCGGGATAATATATCTACAAAAAAGGAGGGTGTATGGGCAAGGTAAATGCAAAGGCGTTTGGGTTAGCTTGCGGAGTCCTGTATGGGGCAGGGATGCTGGCTTTAGGGTTGATTGATACGGCTTCTACCTGGGGTGATGAATGGGGTAAGGTTGTTGCCAGTGTTTACCTGGGCTACACCCCGACTATTTTGGGAAGCATTATTTTAGGGGCCTGGGGTTTTGTTTGTGCCGGGGTATGGGGGCTTATTCTGGCCAAATTATATAATAAATTCTCTAAATAAGGCAGCAGAGGATAATTATTTTTACCAGTTGAGCCGGGCTTAACCGTTCGGCTCTTCTTCGTATCAGAAGGCCATGATGAAAAATAGGATTATCGCTGCGGTAATATTCATTATCATTTCGGCGTGGTTTACTTACGCACAGGCATATGATCAATTTTCGGATCGCTATAGCCAGCAGTATTCTTCGGGCAGTATAAACAGCCCTGTAGGCGATCGAAGCAGCCAATATTCTACGACGAATATCAATAATCCATTTAATCCGTATAATCCGGATAATCAACGTCGGACGTATTATACCCCCAGGATCATTGCCAATCCACCGCAGAATAATTATTATTCTAGCACCCTGGCCTCATCCGGCCAAAGCCAGAAAGTCATACAACCAGATCCTTCGGTTAAATCTGATGAGGCGTTAAATTTTTTAGATAAGGCAGGGGCTAAACAAAGCAGCCCCGTACCCTTTTATTTATTTGTGCTGGTTTTTTTGGCGGTAGGACTGACCGCACTGATTATTATGGGCACATTCAAAAAATAGTATTTGCGGTAATTGATTTATTCAAAAAGGAGGAGTTGATGAAGAAGGTTTTGGTGATCTTATGCTTAGGAATAATCGGCTGCGCTACGGTAGCTAAAGACGGCGAGGTTGGCCAGCAGTTAAAAGAGCCGATTGTTTATAGCGAAAAAGAGATGGATGATATTATCAGTGTATTTAGCGAGGCGATAAAAAAAGACCCTACTTATGGCGGCGGATATTACAACCGTGCGGTTGCCTATTTCTATTATCAGGCTAACTATGATAAATGCTGGCAGGATGTCCGCCGGGCAGAAGCTTTAGGTTATGAGTTCAGCGATAAGTTTCTCAATGCCTTAAGAAAAGCCTCCGGCCGTCAGGAGTAAGCATTCAACCATCTTTACAACTTAAAGAGTCACCCCATATGGAAAATAAATTGTATGTTTTTACGGATCAGTCAGGCAGCTTTAAATCTTTTTCCGCGCATAAGATAAAAAGCTTGTATTTGCCGTTGTGTAATGAGTTATTGATGTCTTCGGTGACTCCGGATCTGCATGGGGACATAAAAAGCAGCCAGCATAGTTTTTTGCTTGAGCCGGTCAGCCGGATCAATCTTTGCCTTTCCCGGGCCTCCCGGAATTTCTGGGTTTATCTGGGCCCTCAGGTAGCCTGGTCCTGCACCGGAGTTTCTAAAGATTCAGAGCAGCTGCGCCGGGATGAATTTTCTCTGGAGGCCGGGCAGCTTTGGCAGATAGCCAGCCGTAAAAACAAAAAAATCGGATTGCAATCCGAAATACTGTCGTTTATTCCGTCAGGCCGTCAGGCCGCAGAATTGATGCAGGTCAGGTTGACCAATATCAGCAAGAGCAGGATCAGTTTTATCCCTTATGCAGCGATTCCTTTATATGCCCGCAGTGCCGATAACTTACGCGATCATCGCCAGGTTACATCGCTATTAACCCGGATTAAAAAAGAAAAATACGGGATCAAGGTCAAGCCGACTTTGCTTTTTGATGAAGCCGGGCACCACCGGAATAATACGGTCTATTATGTGGCCGGTTGCGACTGCAAGGGCCGGGGGCCGCAATATATCTATCCGACACAAGAGATGTTTTGCGGAGAATCTGGAGACCTGGAGCACCCTGCGGCTGTTTTTGAAAATAAGCTCCCTGAATCAACATATTCCCAGGGTAAAGAGCCGATGGCGGCTTTGCGTTTTGCCAAAATTACCCTGCCACCCGGCGGCCAGGCTGTTTATACCATGATCATGGGGATCAGCCCCGGCAGCTGCGATTTAGCTAAGATCATCGCTGAATTTAATCATCCGGTAAAAGTCAATAGGCATCTTGAGGAAACCA
>CAZEBD010000010.1:0-21799 GCA_964510625.1 uncultured Planctomycetales bacterium | reverse complement strand
CGTTCAACACGGTTAGACTTCATTAATTCTAACTGTTTTAATAATTCCGGGTTCTGGTAATCCAGAAAATATCCCAGGACATGCACTTCCTGATTTTCATACTGGGCAGTCATTTCAATCCCCGGGATTATCTCTAAATCCTCTCCTTTTGCGCAATCCTTTGCTTCGGCGATCGCTCCGATAGTATCATGGTCAACGATGGCTAAAGCATGGATCCGGCGCTTGAGCGCTTCATTGACTAATTGCGCAGGCGTCAAAGTCCCGTCACTATAAGAGGTATGCACATGTAAATCAGCGTATTTCATTTTTCTTTTTCGATCTTGATTTGATCCAGTATGGCATTCACAAATTTACCGGATTCGGCGCCGGAATATTTCTTGGCCAGTTCCACGGCTTCGTTTATCGCTACTTTTGGCGGGATATCCGCGCGGTAGAGCAGCTCAAAACAACCTAAACGCATAATATTACGGTCGACAAAAGCCATACGTTCAAGCTGCCAGTTGGCGGCATATTTGCTGATTTTTTTATCGATCTCCGGCAGATGATCCAATACCCCGCTTAAGAGCTGGGCAGAAAAATCTTTGAGCTCTCCGGACAGGTCCTGCCGTTCACAGGTTAGGCAGAAACTCTCTAAAACTTCCTGCCATTTACTGCGGGTAATATCCACCTGATAGAGCATCTGCAATACATATTCACGGGCCTTAGATCTTTTTCTCATTTTTAAATTATTTTAACTCCGCGGATAAACTCACCATCTCAATCGCCGAAAGAGCGGCATCGCGGCCTTTATTGCCATCCTTAGATCCGGCACGCTCCACTGCCTGTTCGATACTATCGGCGGTAATCACTCCGAAAATAACCGGCAGCCCGCTGTCCAAAGAGACCTTAGCTACGCCTTTGGCAACTTCGGCAGCGATATAATCAAAATGCGGAGTTGCTCCCCGGATCACCGTCCCCAGGCAGATCAAAGCGTCAAACTTTTTGCTTTTGGCCATTTTCTGAGCGACCAACGGCAGTTCAAATGCTCCCGGCGCCCAAGCTACGGTAATATCTTTATCCTCTGCTCCGTGCCTAGACAGGGTATCAATACAACCACTAACCAATTCTTTAGTCATCAGGTTATTAAACCTGGAGGCAACTAAACCAAAACTCATGCCTTTAGCTAACAACTTACCCTCGATTACCTTTGCCATTTTCCCTCCTCGTGTACGTACACGACACCCGCGCCATTCAACTAAGCGCGGGGTGCCTTACATTAAATATCTATCTGATGCCCTAATTTTTCTTTTTTTGTCTTAAGGTATTTATAATTCTGGGCGTTGGGCTGAATCTCTAAAGGCACTCTTTGCGTAACCTTTAAACCATACCCCTCCAGCCCCACGATCTTACGCGGATTATTCGTCAACAGCCTGATCTCTTTAATCCCCAGGTCAACCAGGATCTGGGCGCCGATTCCGTAATCACGCAAGTCCGCTTTATGCCCCAATGCTTCATTAGCCTCTACCGTATCCATCCCCTTATCCTGCAGGTTATAAGCACGTAATTTCTCGACTAACCCGATCCCCCGCCCCTCCTGATTCATATACAAGATCACGCCTTTTTTCTCTGCGGCGACCAACTCCATGGCTTTCTCTAACTGCCTGCCGCAATCACAGCGTAATGAACCAAACACATCCCCGGTCAGGCATTCGGAGTGGACACGCACCAATATCTGCTCATCCTGCCAGCTACCCATACATAAAGCCAGATGCGTCTGGCCGTTAGTATTATCGCGATAAACAATCAGCCTGAACTCGCCGAATTGCGTCGGCAGCTTAGTCTCCACAACCGCTTCTACCAGCTTTTCGCTCCGGCGGCGATATTCAATAAGGCTGGCAATCGTGCAGATCTTAAGGTTATGCTTATGCGCAAAGTCTAAAAGCTGCGGCATCCTGGCCATACTGCCGTCATCATTCATAATCTCGCAAATCACCCCTGCCGGGTAAAGCCGCCCCAGGCGCATTAAATCTAAGCTTGCTTCCGTATGCCCTGCCCGTACCAATACTCCGCCGCGCCGGGAACGCAAAGGAAAAATATGCCCGGGGCGCACCAGGTCTTCCGGTTTGCTCCGCGGATCAATCAAAACTTCGATTGCCCTTGCCCGGTCACCGGCAGAAATCCCGGTAGTCACCCCTCTGGCTGCGTCTACCGAAATCATCCAGGCGGTCTTAAAAGGATCCTCTTGAATATTCTGTAAAGTATTTTTAAGCATCGGGTCAAGCTCTAAAAACCGCAGCCGCTCCTCCTCCATCGGAACACAGATCAGGCCGCGCCCGAATTTAGCCATAAAGTTAATATCGGCGGGTTTAGCGCTGGATGCCGCCATTACCAGGTCCCCTTCATTTTCACGGTCCTCATCATCGACCACGATGACCATTAACCCGGCTTTTAAGTCTTCTAAAATTTCTGGAATGGAATTAAACATTGAGCACCTTAAATTTTTTATCTAGCGAAATCCTGCAAGCCGAAGGCGAAGCAGGATTTTTCCTTATTGTTAACAAAAAAACCCGAAAAAAAATCTTCGGGCGGTATAATTTTAATCTTTTTCCATCTGGACTTTACCATCGGCCCTGGAATTTAACCAGGTCTGCTAAGCGTTAATTCTAACGCCTGCTCGCGGGCTTTTCACCTGGCGCTTAAATGTAGTGCGCCAGTGCGCGCTTGTGCGCGACCGCCGGTCAGGATTTTCACCTTGCCCTAAAGATTAATTACTTAATAATCTAACAGATAAACTTCACCTTGTCAATATATTTAAAAACCGTTATAATACAAACATGCTTAGCGATCTTACCCGGCAGATCCATATTCAGCTGATCAAAAGAAAAATAACCGTTTCGGTTACCGAATCCTGCACCGGAGGCCTGCTTTCCAGCATCCTTACCAGCTTACCCGGATCATCAAAATACTTCCTTTTTGGAATAATTACTTACCACAACAAATCTAAGGAAGCCCTGTTGGGGATCCCGGCAAAAACCCTCGCTAAATACGGCGCGGTCTCTGAAGAAGTGGCTAAGTTAATGGCTCGGAATATCCGGCACAAGTTCCCCCAAAGCGACATCGGCTTAAGCATCACCGGGATTGCCGGCCCGGACGGAGCCACTGCCCAAAAACCCGTAGGAACAGTCTATATTTGTTTATCCGCAAAAAATAAATTTACCTGCCGCAAGCTTAATTTTTCAGGCAGCCGCCAGCTGATCCGGAAAAAATCAGCCCAAGAGGCATTACGTTTATTATCTGGTTATTTGTCTCTAAGAGGAAAGTTTAAGAATAATCTGCAATAAGATATTCGTATAAAGCCCGGCGACTAAATCATCCCCCATCACTCCGATTGCTCCCTGCCTGTTCTGAAAACGTGAAGCCGGGTAGGGTTTAAGCGTATCTAAAATACGGAAGATCAGGAAAGCCAGAAGAATTACCTTCAAATCATAAGGCATAAACAATAGCGCTACCAGCATCCCGGCCACTTCATCAATCACAATATAACGCGGGTCTTTTTTATTGGATAGCTTTTCAACGCGACCGCTGGCTACCAACCCTAAAACAATTAAAATAGAAATAAGCAAAATATAGAGCCAGGGGTCTAATCCCCTGGACAGATAAAACAATCCTACTCCGGCAACACTGCCGAAAGTTCCCGGGATAAGCGGTAAATAGCCGATAAAAAAAACACTCGCCGCGGCTTTTACCAAAAAATCACTGATTTGCTTAAATTTCATAGGCGGGTAATTACTTTACGGTTTTGCCACAGGTAAGAGAGGCCCGAATAAAGCGTCAGCCCCACAGTAATCAGCATCAGGAAAAATATACCCTGGCGGAAAGCCTTCTCCCAGGCGGGATTCCAGGTATAGTATTTTAAAATAATTTCTTTGGCCACAATAAAACCCAAGATGGCAAAAATAACCGCCATTTGCATTACGGTTTTATGCTTTCCGGCGCGGGCCGCTGAAAGCACCTTGCCTTTATTCAAAGCAAACAGGCGCATGGAAGTAATCAGGATCTCCCGGGAAACAATGATCACAAACATCCAGGCATCGATTAACTGCAGCTGGACAAAGGCCGAAAAAGCCGCCAAAACCAGGATCTTGTCGGCAATCGGGTCCATCAGCCTGCCAAAATCCGTGACCATATTCCGGCGCTGGGCAATCATTCCGTCAAAATAATCCGATAAAGCCGCCAGGATAAAAACCACCAAGCTGGCCGTCTTGGCCCAAAGCCCGTTACAAAATAAAAAGAACATAAATACAAAAGTCAACAGTATCCTGGACATCGTCAGACGGTTGGCAAGATTCATAGTTTCGGCTCCCCCACTAAATCATACTCTAAAGTATCGGTAATTTTTACTTGAACAATCTTTCCTGCTTTTAGCGGCTTTTGGGTATTAATATAAACTGTGCCGTCAACCTCCGGAGCATCCCCCTGGCTGCGCCCCAGATATACCGCCTCCTGCTTCTCTTCCACCAAAACCGGAATGGTTTTACCTAAAAACCCGCTATTCAGCTCAGTGGCAATCTGACGCTGGCAGGACATAATGTTATTCAGCCGCTCCTGTTTTTTTGCCTCGGGGATCTGCCCGCTAAAGCTATAAGCAGGCGTACCCTCCTCACGGGAATAGGTAAAAACTCCTAAACGGTCAAATTTAATTTCTTTGACAAGCTCTAATAGTTCGCCGAATTCTTTTTCTGTTTCTCCGGGAAAACCGACGATTAAAGAAGTACGCAGATACACCCCGGGAATAATTTTCCTGATCTTTTTGATCAGCGCGATAATCTGTTTTTTAGTAATCTGCCGGTTCATCTTTTCAAGTATCCGGTCGTTAATATGCTGAATCGGCAAATCAATATATTTACATACCCGGCCCTCTGCGGCAATCAACTCCAGCAGCTCATTGCTAATCCGCCGCGGATTCAGGTATAAAAGCCGTATCCACCCGATCTGGGGGGAGCTTTTGATAATTTTACGCAAAAGCCAGCTCAAGCGGCTCTTTGCGCCGCAATCCATTCCAAAACTGGTAATATCCTGGCCGATGATATTTAATTCGGAGATCTTCTGCCGGTTGAACTTTTTAACCTCGCGGATGATCGCTTGTTCATCCAGGCTTACCAGCTTGCCCTTAATCTTAGGGATAATGCAATAACTGCAATAATTAACGCAGCCTTCGCTAATTTTCAAATAAGCATAATGCTTAGGGGTAAGGCCAAACCTTTTTTCTGCATGGCTTAACCCCAATGTCCCTACGAAAGCATCGACCTCAGGCAGTTCTTTGGCTAAATCTTTATACCGCTGTGAGAGGCATCCGTAAACGATTATTTTCTGAAGCTTACCCTGCTTCTTCAGCTCGATCAGATCCAGGATCGCGTCAATCGATTCGCGTTTGGCATCCTGGATAAAAGCGCAGGTATTCACCAAGACTACCTGGGCGCTGGATAAGTCGCTGACGATGGAATATTTTTTAGCAGCTAACCGGCCGGCGATCGCTTCGGCATCCACCAGGTTCCGGGGGCAGCCTAAACTCAATATTCCGATTTTTTGCTTCATCTGCCGATCTTTAAGCCGTCCTTATTGATGACCACATTTTTCAAAGGCTGGCCACGACGCCCCAAATTAGCAAAACGCTGGTCATTAACCTGCAATTCTACCGCTCCGGCATCCCCCAATGACAACTCTACTTTTTCTTTGGCCTGCCAGGTCTCGCTCCGTCCGCGGACAAGCACCCCATGAAAAACAACCTTGCCGTCGACTTTAGCCGAAATCCAGGATTTACCTTTGGCAAATATTCCTAAAGTAAAACCACTGGCGTCTATCTCTTTAGCCGCTTTAGTTTGAACGGCAGCAACCGTTTTGGGCGCTGAGTGCGGCATGGCGATCTTAGCTTTTTCTAATTTACTCTTGGGCCGGGAAGAAATAAATCTGATCAAGCTCGTTCCCAGAAATATGGCCAGGGATATCCCAACGGTAATAATAATTATTTTTTTGAAATTAATCAACGGCCGGATTGCCTGAAATTTTACGGAAGCGTCCTTAATCAAAGACGGCTTTCTTTCTATCCGGGCACCAATCGGCTTGCCCACAGTAGCATTCAGGGCAGGCTTAACTGGCTGCGGCGGCTGGCCGATAAAATCAGCGAAGTTTAACCCCAGGTATCCGCAATAAATCTTAATAAAACCTTTAAGATAGATCGGGCTTAAATTAGAGATGCTGTCCCCTTCGATCGCCCTCAGGACATTGAGATGGATCTTGGTTTTCTTCTGGATATCCTCTAAACTTAAACCCCGCTCCTGGCGGATCTTTTTTAGCCGGCTCCCGGCGGTCTCAATATTCATGCTTTCTCCGCTTCTGTGCCGTGGGTCAGGTCTTTAAGCCAGGCCTCCCGGTCAACTAGAATCCTGCGCGGTTTACTTCCTTCAAACGGGCCCACCAGGCCATCCAACTCCATCATATCAATAATGCGGGCCGCCCGGGTATAACCTAAGCGCATACGCCTCTGTAATATAGAAACCGAAGCCTGGTTACTTTCCATGATCACGCGCACTGCTTCATCATAAAGTTCATCTTTATCACCGTTAGCTAAACCGCTTTTCTGCTGCTCTTTAAGGATCGCCTCATCATAAACCGGCTCACCTTGTGCTTTGATAAAATCAACCACCCGCTCGATCTCGGCATCCTTAACCAAAGCCCCCTGGATCCTGGTTAAATCTTCTTTTCCGGGTTGTAAAAATAACATATCCCCTTTACCCAGAAGCGTCTCTGCGCCATTAGCATCTAAGACGGTACGTGAATCGACTTTAGAGGCAACTTTAAAAGATACGCGCGCCGGCAGGTTAGCCTTGATCACTCCGGTAATTACATCCACACTTGGCCGCTGCGTAGCTAAGATCAAGTGTATCCCTACTGCCCTGGATAACTGCGCCAGGCGGGTAATCGCGTTTTCGATTTGATCACGTGCCACGCTCATTAAATCCGCAAATTCATCGACAATGACAATAATATAAGGAAGCTTGTCATCCTGTTTTTCATTATAGGCCTCGATATTGCGGGCAGAGGCCTTAGATAAAAGCACATAACGCGACT
Organism: uncultured Planctomycetales bacterium; assembly: GCA_964510625.1. Taxonomy (GTDB): domain Bacteria; phylum Omnitrophota; class Gorgyraeia; order Gygaellales; family Profunditerraquicolaceae; genus UBA6249. The sequence goes on along the minus strand of CAZEBD010000010.1, from coordinate 14,692 downwards.
CCATCTCGGAAACCACCCAATTCAGGGCAACTGCCGCTTTCTTAGCGTCGGTAACTACCGGGCATAACAGGTGCGGCAGTCCGTTAAACGGCATCAACTCCACCATCTTAGGGTCAATCATCAAAAATTTAAGGTCATTCGGAGAGCCGCGGAAAAGTAATGACAAAATACAGGTATTCACGCAGACGGTCTTTCCGCTGCCGGTAGTCCCGGCAATCAACAAATGCGGCATATCATCTAAATCGCCGAATACCGGCCGGCCCGTAATATCTTTACCCAGGGCAATGGCCAAAGGAGATTTCTGTTTATGGTATTCAGCAGAAACCAACAGATCTTTGATGCAGACCAAAGCGCTTTGCAGGTTAGGTACCTCTACCCCTACCCTGCCTCTGCCCGGAATAGGGGCAATGATCCTGACCGACTGGGCTTTGATCGCCAAAGCAATATCATCGCTTAAGGCCTCGATGCGGTTGATCTTTACTCCGGCTGCCGGCTCAAGCTCATACCGGGTAATTACCGGGCCGCGGATAATATCCGTAACCTTAGCCGTAATCCCGAAATCTTCCAAAGTAGTCTCTAAGGTCCGGGCAGAATCTTCCAGGTCTTCTTTCATCTGCCTGGTATCAGCCGGCGGAGGCGCATCCAATAGATCCACAGAAGGCAGATGGTAATCGCCGATTTTAAGCTCCGCAGGTTTTAATTTTACTTCTTCGCCCTGGGTTTTAGCAGCCTTAATCTGAATCTTAGGCCGCAGAGCAGCAGACTCCGGCATAAAAATCTTAGGCTTAGACGCAGCTGATTCGGCTACCGGCTTTTTATTAAACAGGGTATTTTTATTATTCAAAGCAGGCTTAGGCCTGACCACTACCGATCTTTGCTTTGAGGAAAACCCCTTTAAACCGGAAAAGAATGACTTGATTCTTTCGGTCAATTTCAGAAAAAGCGAGGAAATAAGAATTTCGGTAACTAAAGCTAAGGAAAGAATGATAAAGGTGGTAAAAATAATAAAACCACCTAAGCGTGAAAAATAGGTGGTAATAAAATTAGCCGTCATTGCACCGAAAAAACCTGCCAACTGAAACCTTAAAGGATCATTGTGCAGGTTAAACATCCCGATCAGTGAGCTGATCGAAACTAAAAGTACAAACATCCCCAGGATACGGGGGATGCTTAAATACGGCTTATCCTGCCGGAAATATTTTACCCCCAGCATAATCACTAAAAGAGGGATAACAAAACTGGAGATATTGCCAAAGAGTAGAACAATTATTCCGGCCAGATACGCGCCGAAGATTCCCAGCAGGTTGTGCGGAGGAAAATTGGGATGTGAGGTATAAAAAACAAGGTCTAAACGGTCAAAGCGGATAAGGCTGGCTAAGATCATCAGCCCTACGGCTACCAGAACCACGCCTTTAACTTCGTTAATTCTTTTTTCTTTCACTTCTAAAATTAACCGCTGTTAAAGCGGTGTTTCAGCCTGTTTTTTACTTAAATTTATCCTGCCCAGCTCGTCAACACCGATGACTTTGACCTTAAATTCATCGCCGACCTTAACCACATCCTCGACTTTCTTGACGAAAGTGCTGGATAATTCGGAAACATGCACTAATCCTTCTTTACGCGGGGCGATCTCCACAAATACGCCAAACTGCATAATCCGTTTTACCTTGCCGAAATATATACGGCCGACCTCTACTTCTTCGGTAATCGCGCGGATCATCTTGATCGCAGCTTCGCTTTTTACGGCATCTACTGAACCGACTAAAACTGTCCCGTCATCTTTAATGTCGATACTGGCCCCGGTTGCCGCGATGATCGCTTTGATCGTTTTACCACCCGGCCCGATCAACTCCCCAATCTTTTCGGTATTGATCTTTAAAACATCGATGCGCGGAGCAAAACTGGAAAGCTCCTCCCGCGGGCTGCTCAGTGCGGCGCTCATTTTATCTAAAATAAATAATCTGCCTTCCTTGGATTGCGCCAGGCATTCTTTAAGCAATTCCAGGGAAATACCGGCATTCTTAAGGTCCAGCTGCACCGCGGTAATTCCGCTGCGCGTGCCGGCAACTTTAAAATCCATATCTCCAAAATGGTCCTCTAAACCGGCGATATCCGTGAGGATCGCCGTTTTATCGCCTTCCTGGACTAATCCTAATGCCACTCCGCCCACCGCTTCTTTAAGCGGGACTCCGGCATCCATTAAGGATAAAGTAGCTGCACAGACCGAAGCCATGGAGCTGGAACCGTTGGACTCTAAAATTTCAGAGACCACTCTGACGGTATAAGGAAATTTTTCTTTTGAGGGCATAACCGCCAGAAGCGCCTTCTCCGCCAAAGCCCCGTGGCCAATCTCGCGGCGCCCCGGTGAACGTACCGGGCGGGTTTCTCCGACGCTAAAAGAAGGAAAATTATAATGCAGCATAAAAGATTTCTTTTTCTCACCATCCAGCGACTCAATCAACTGCTCATCTTCGCCGGTGCCTAAAGTCGTTACCGCTAAACTTTGAGTCTGGCCGCGGGTAAAGAGGCTTGAGCCGTGAGTCCGGGGTAGGACGGAAACTTCACAGGTAATTTCACGGATCTGCTTAAAAGTACGGCCATCAATCCTGCGGCCTTCATCGGAGATCATCTTGCGCACCTGTTTTTTCTCGACTTCATGCAACCCGTTATTGATATCGGCGGCTAAAAAACCGTCGGCGGTCAATTGCGTTTCTAAATCTTTAGTCAACAGGGCAACCTGCTCCTCCCGCTCCTCTTTTTTGCTTAATTTATAAACCTTGGCTAATTTTTCCTGGGAAAGCGTTTCGATCTTCTGCATTAAAGCCGCATCAATTACCTTAAACTCAACATCGGCTTTTGGCAGGCCGTAAAGCTTGGCGAATTCTTCCTGCAAAGCTAAGATCGGCTTTAAACTATCCATCCCGAACTTTACGGCGGAAAAATAATCCTCCTCAGATACCTCTTTGGCTTTAGACTCCAACATGACTACCCCATTTTTATTACCGGCTACCACCACTTCTAAATCCGCGCTTTCAATTTCGGCATAAGAGGGGTTTAACACAAATTCATTATTTATTCTGGCTACCCGGCAGCTGGCAATCGGGCCGCTAAAAGGAATATCCGAAATCGATAAAGCAGCGCTGGCTCCGATCAAGGCCAGGACCGTCGGATCGCTCTCTCCGTCACTGGATAAGACCATCGCCATCACCTGGACATCATTTAAAAAACCTTCGGGAAATAACGGACGGATCGGACGGTCGATTAGGCGGCTGCCTAAGATCTCGTTTTCCGATGGCCTGCCCTCGCGTTTAAAAAATCCTCCGGGAATACGGCCGGCGGCATAGGTCTTTTCCTGATACTCTACGGTCAAAGGAAAAAAATCCTGGCCTTCTCTGATCGAGCTGGACATGCAAGCAGTCACTAAAATGACGGTAGCCCCATAGGTAACCGTTACCGAACCATTGGCCTGTTTAGCTAATTTCCCCGTCTCTATAATAAGGTCATTTTTGCCGAATTTAATCTTTAAGCTTTTATTTTGCATGATCGCTCTTTCTTTTTTATTGATTGATTTTTAGGCTTACTTCCTCAAGCTAAGCTTTCCCAGTATCTCTTCGTATTTTTTCATATCCTTATCCTTGAGATACTTGAGGAGTCTGCGGCGCCTGCTGACTAACAGCAGTAACCCGCGGCGGGAATGGAGATCCTTCTTATGTGATTTAAAATGCTGCCCCAAATCATTAATTCTCTCGGTCAAGATGGCAATCTGGACCTCGGCACTTCCGGTATCCCGGGCATGTACCTTGAAATTATCGATTAATTTCGCTTTCTGTTCCTTAACCAAAACCAATTCTCTACCTCCTTATTTATTTATAAGATTATACGACAATTAGATTCATAAGTCAACAGGTTAATCTTTTTTGTCGGCTTATTTCTTCCCCAAAAGTTCGACTATTTTATCCAATTTCTGGATAACCAGGACCGTAAAAACTACAAACCAAACCGTCAAAGCTAATGAAATAATTCCCGCGATAAAATTTCCACTTCCTGTCATCTTTCTCCTCCCGATTAAAAAGTTTAACTATTGTAGCATAAGATAATCTTTATGCAACTTCAATCTCGTTAATTTTTCTTCTGGCCGATTTCTTCTTAGCCTGGTGCCGTTTATTTTCCAAGATCCTGATTTTAAGCCCTTTCGGCTTGACGCGGTTCCGGCGCATGATTTTGGCCTTCAGTGACTGCTTCTGTAAAATATCCTGCCGGATCCGGTGTTCAATCTTACTCAAGAGTATATGCCGGGCCAAAGAACGGTTAAGGAGCTGAGAACGCTGGCGCTGGCATTTTACTTCCAGGCCGGTAGGCAGATGTTTAAGATATACACAGGTTGAGGTCTTATTTACATTCTGGCCGCCCGGACCGCTGGAGCGGATAAAGTTTTCGATAATATCCTCTTCGCGCACCCCTAAAAGTGCCATTCTTTTTTCTAAGGTCAGATTTTTTTCCGCAGAGACCAACATACTCAGTTACTCCTGTAGCTCATGGCTGATATTTTTAATTAAATCATCCAGTTCCTTGATCAACGACATCGGCAGCAGTTTCAATACCGTTATCTCCTGCTTAAGCGCGCGCAATTGGCCGAGCAGCCGGTTTAAAACTGCCGACCTCTTCTTGCCTTGAGCTTCTTGGGGATCCAACTCCTGCCTTTGGCGGATGATCACCCCTAAATTCTTTTTGATCTCCTGGGCATCGCGGCCTTTTTCAAAGATCTCTTTTTTCAAAGAGCGGTAATCATCATCATCTAAGCTTTTATTATTCTTGGCCTGGCGCAAAATATTCACCGATTCATAGCTGGGCAGCTGAGCAGGCGGAGTAGAGGCGGCATACTCATCTTTTAAATACTGCGGCTCCTCTTTCTCCAGGAAATAATATGATTTAAGCAGCTTCATCGCTGTCTGTTTACGGATACCGATTTCGCGGGAGACATAGGCCTCAAAACTGGCATACCCCCACTCTTTATACATCTTATCCTTCCAGGCCGTATACAATGAGCGGCCCAGTTTGATCCAGGAAGATTTAAATTGCTTGGCACTTTCTAAAATATGATAACGTAGAGAATTAGCATCTAAATTCTCCATCCTGGATTCGATATTTTTTAGTGATTTTGTTTTAATTTCTTCCATCTGGTTTAAGGCCGTTTTTGTTTAGTCAAACATAGCTTTCAGTTCTTTACCGACATCTTTATACTGTTCAAGGATCGTGGAGACTTTATCCGCTAACGCCTGCGGGGATTGACGCGATAAATTTTTAGCGGCGGCTTTTAAAACTATCTCCTGCAGCTTTTCCCGGGTTAAAGCCGGTTTATCTAAGAGCGTATCAATATTAAATTCCAGGCTTAGATTTCCTTTGGCATCGGTAAACAGGTCCAGGGCATTCTTCATCACATCCAAATTCAACAGCTGTCCTTCCTGTGCCTGATCCGAGGCATAAACTAAATTAGCAAGATTAAGCTTAGTGGTAATCTGCAAGGCATTGTTCTTGGCCTTAAAATTAGAAACTGAATCTAAGCGGGCAGAATTAAGTTTACGGTTAGAAATGAAATTTCCGTAATAAACAGAAAATTTTGTAATATCCATCCCTTTGATCTCCAATACCGCATCCATATCCTTGGCCAGATAATCCAGCCAGCCGCTGAAATCGACCTGGCCAAAGGCCTCCCCGGCCTGGCTGAGCAATTCAGCGTCAACCGTAAAATCCGTAGCCAAAGAGGTAATCGGCATGGCAACTTTGGCTATTTTTATATTCAGTTTATTGACCACGACCTGAAAACCGTCAGCGTTTACCTTCTTATCGGTAAAGATGATTTTACCGTCGCGCAAATTAAGGCTGGTCAGATAGATCTCCGGGGATTTACCCTGCGGCTTGTCATCTTTTTGCCCAAAATCCGGCAGGTTCAATTTACCGTCAGCGGATTGCTCAAGGTTGATCACCGGTTCGATAATATTTAACCCGTGGATGACTACTTTACCGAATAACAAAGCCACCAGGTTTGGGGACAAAGATATTTTCTTAATACTGGCCAGATTCCCCAGCTCTAATCTATTCAAGGCAATTGTAAAAGGAAGGCTGAAACTTACGCTGCCTAAGCTGGTTTTAAGTTTTAAGTTTTTTTCTATCTGCTCCTGGATGATCTTAGGAGCATAGATTGATAGTAAAACATTAGCGGCAATAAAGAAAACTAACAGTACGCCGCAGATCCAAAATATAATCTTATATTTTCTTTTCATCTAAACCCTCCTGGATCTTAGAGTGGATGGTATCCCTAAGCTGCGCAAAGTCACCGGCCCCGTAGCTATCAGTAGCCACCGGCTCAAGCACGATGACTTCGGCGGCAACTTTAGACCTGAAGATCCAGCTGCCCTTAGGAATAGCCGCATGCGTACCTTTTAAACAAATCGGCAGAATAGGTTTCTTCTCCTTAATTGCAAACTTAAATGCCCCGTTCTGAAACTCACCCACCTCTTCTGTGCTTGAGCGGGTACCTTCCGGAAAAAATAAAACCGACATATCTTTGCGCAGCCAAAGGCTTGCCTGATGATAGACTTCTTTGATGCTGGAAAAATCTCCCCGGACAAGCTTGATATGCTTGATCAGGCTCAAACACCAGCCGATAAAGGGAACCTTAAACAGACTGGCTTTAGCCACCCACTTAAACTGCATTTTCGTCTGATAAAGCACCACGATATCCGCCAGGCTGTGGTGATTGGCGATGATTACGTAGGTTTTTTTGTGGTCAATATGCTCTAATCCCCGAACCTTAAGGCTCCAATAGGGATTCAACCGGATCAATAAATCCGACCACCAAAAACACTGCCTATGCGTGATCTTTTTTTTCTTATCAAAGGGCCAAAGCAGGATGTTTAAGGTAAAGACGGCCAGCCAAAGCAGGACGGTTAATAAAGCGCTGCCCACCCAAATAAATACCGAAACAATCGCGTTCATATTCTTTATCTGACTATAGCCTAAATCCCGACGCCTGTCAACTTTTAGATTAACGGATCACCGCAAACGGGCAGATTTGATTGTAGGCACAATAGGTGCAGGCCTTGTATTCTGGTTTAGCCGGATAACTTTGCTTGCGGATCCCTGTGGAGACTTCCAGGATATCCTCTTTGACCTCATCCACATCTTCAGCATCGATTTCATGCCTGCCGATAATCCCGGATTCCAGGAAATACAGCTCAACCGCTGCCGGCAGGCTGCCGGAAATATATTGATAAGCCAATGAATAAAGCGCCAATTGCTTATTATCCTTAACCCTCTTATCCGCATCCTTCTGGGTTTTAATCTCCGAGGTTTTAAAATCCATGATCACCGCCCCCTCAGGGCGCAGATCAATGCGGTCAAACCTGCCGGTAATCCGGTTATTGCCGATAACAAAAGTAAAATCCTTTTCAATCGATTCCGGCAAGCTATTGCGCTTTTCTTCGTCTTTAAAAAAGCGGGTTAAAGCTTCCCGTCCGATACGGAAACGCTCCTCTTGATGATTAGCATCTAAAAAACCCTGCGGATCGAAACTGGATTCAAAACAATCCAGCAGCTGATCAACAGAAACCTTATCGCCTTTAAGCTTACTCGATAAATACTGGCTGACTGCCTCATGCATTGCCCGGCCGTAGATTACGGTATGATGCTCCATAATCGGCACGCGCAGGATATTTACGTATTTATACTTTAATGGACAGGTCAGATAGTCATCGATCTGATAATAACTTAAAGTAACTAATTTATCCTCCGGAAGCGGCTGGAGCGCGGATTTCGGTAATTCTTTAACCGGCGCAAAATGCTTTATGCTTTCAATCGCCGCGGTTTTTTTCTTCTGCACCTCCTCCGTTGATTTCCTTCCTAACGCTTCTAAAACAAATTGGCTTAGCTTACGTAGGCGCTTGCCGCCGTAATCCTGGGCGTTAGTCAGATAGAGCTCTTCTTTGGCCCGGGTCAAGCCGACGTAAAAAAGCCTCCGCTCTTCCTGAGTATGAAAATCCCCGGTAGGCAGGACTTCTTTGATCAAAGCATCGGGCAATTCGATCTGCTGTGAGCGCTTAGGCAGCGGGAATTTTCCCTGCACTAAACTGACTAAAAACACTACCCGGAATTCCAGCCCTTTAGCTTTATGGATCGTCAGGATATTTACCGCATCCTGGTCAAGGTCAGCCTCGACAGTCGGCGGGTCATCCCCGGAATCAATTAAAAGATTAAGGTGCCGGATAAAGCTGATCACCCGGTCCTCTTTAGCCACCAGTTCAAAATCCCGCACCTGGTTAAAAAACTTAGCGATATTCTGGATCTTAGTTTCTTTTTCTAAGGAAGGGTTATGCGTCAGATATTTTAAGTAGCCGGTATCCGTAAGAAAACTGTAAAGCAGGCGGCCGGTAGTCTCTTCACGCGAAATACGCATAAATTTTTCAATCTCATTCAGGATTTGTTTAATTTTTTCTTTAGTTTCATCCTTGACCGCAGACAACTCCGGGGTATTTTCTAAATCACCGAATACCGAATAAAGCGAACGGTTCCGGCGCCGGGTGAAATGGTTGCATAAAGAGAGATCCGCCAGGTCTACTTTATAAATTTCCGAACTCACCAGATAATACAAGCTTAATGAATCCGAAGGATTAGCGATTACCCGCAGGAAATTAATGCATAATTTTACCTCCTCCCGCGCGTATAACCCCTGATTACCGCTGAACTGCCAGGGAATATTCTGCATATTTAAAGATTGAATAAAACTTTGCGCATCAGAATTGGAGCGCACAAGAATGGCAAAATCCCTATACTTAAACTTACCTAAACTTACTTTATCTTGTATAATCTTACTCACAGCGTCAGCTTCAGCTGAATGCGTATCAAATTGCAAATGCACCGGCTTTTGGCCTTTTTGAGTCAGCCCCACCAGGTGTTTATTGATCTTAGCTTTTACCTCAAAACGCTCCGGATTATTGTTCTGGATCAACTGATAGGCGCTGTCTAAAATGGCTTGAGTGGAACGGTAATTCTGGATCAAAGTGATCTTTGCAGCTTCCGGATACTCTTTAGTAAAATTCACCAGGTTACTATAGGCAGCCCCGCGCCAGCGGTAGATACATTGATCGTCATCTCCGACTACCGTGATATTCTTTAAGCTGCCGGCCATCAGTTTGACAATCTGAAACTGCGCGAAGTTAGTATCCTGAAACTCATCGACTAAGATATACTTAAATTGCTGCTGATAATTCTTTAGGATCAGTGGATGCTGGCGCAAAAGCTCAAGCGCCAAATAAAACTGGTTGCCGAAATCTACCAGCCCTTCCTTAGCCAAAAGCTCCTGATATTTCACGTAAGCCGCCGCTACCTCCATCTGCTGCACGGCCAACTCTTCCTCGGCCGGATCCGGCACTCCTGCCTTTACCTTGATCATAAAATCCTGAGCGTATTTTAAATAATCACGGGCAGAGATATCTTCATCCTTGGCCCGGCTAAAAAACGAGATAAGCGCTTCGATAAACCGGGTGGGTTCAGCCAGCGGCCGGTAATAACCAAGCTGAAATTCAAAAAGGTGCTCGCGGAAAAATACCGCTGCCTCTGCCTGGGCCAAAACTTTAAAATCCGGGTTCAGCCCGGCGACCAGGGCATTTTCACGCAGGATCCGGTCGCCAAAAGCATGAAAGGTAGAGATCCAGATATCGGTATAGCCATACGGCATTAATACATCTACCCGCTCCTGCATCTCTTTTGCCGCTTTATCGGTAAAAGTGAGCGCTAAAATTTCATCGGTTTTGGCTAATCCCTGATTGATCAGCCAGGCGATCCGCTGGGTGATCACCCGCGTTTTTCCGGTACCGGCTCCGGCGATAATCAAAAGCGGCCCCTTTTTATGGGTAGCTGCCTGAATTTGCTCCTTATTTAATCCAGCTAATACTTTATCCATACTCTCTGGCGTATTCATCTTAATCCTGATTAATAAACTTGATCATTTCACAAAGCCGGCCGTAATCGCGCAAATTAAAATTCATAATCAAACGTGGCAGCTCCAAAAATTCTTTCTCCTGAATCTCCTTAGGCGTTGGAGGCGCTTCCTGAATCTGGCCGCTGGTCAAAATATCTTTGAATTTGTTATTAATCGATTTCAGGGTAGAAGCGGAGACCTTACGGTTTAATCTTAATACTGCCTGGCCCGCAACATACCTTATAGAATGATACACCCGGTAGAAATCTTCAATATACTTAACTGCCGCCGCGGAGGTTTTAGCGATCCAGACAAGCTGTAAATCATCTTTTTTGATAAAACTATTTTTTACTAACTGGTTTTTTACAAAATGCATCCAACTGGACCAATAGGTCGAACCCTCCGGCTCCATTAAAACAATCGGCCGGGGCCGGCTCTTTCCGGTCTGGACCAGAGTAATCATTTCAAAGCCTTCATCCATAGTGCCAAAACCTCCCGGAAAAAGCGCAGTGGCATCGGTTTCTTTGACAAAAATCAATTTACGGGTAAAGAAATATTTAAAATTGATTAATTTTTCTTTTTCATCGATGTAAGGATTGGGCTTCTGCTCAAAAGGCAGGCGGATGTTCAGCGCAAAATCCCTGCCGCCCCCTGCTCCTTTATTCCCTGCCTCCATTACTCCCGGACCGCCGCCGGTAACCACCATATACCCGATTCCGGTCATTTTCCGAGAAAAATCTTCGGCCATCTTATATTCAGCAGAATCAATCTTTGAGCGGGCCGAGCCGAAAATGATCACTTTCCTGGCTGCCCGGTAAGGAGAGAATATCTTGAATGAATAGCGTAATTCCTTAAGGGTGTTATTGACCAGCTTAAGGTCTCCGCGATCAGCCGACTCTTTGCCTAACTTTACGCTGGTGGTCAGTATTTCACGCAATAAGGATTCAACCTGGTCAGAACCGGATACCTTGGCCAATTCAGCGATTAAAGCGTCAATCCCCGGATCCCCTACCTCATAATCTTTAAAGTTTTTTTTCATTCTCAATAACCTTTTATAAGTCTGCCTTGTCTTGTTTCTCGCAGGGACGCTTGAAAACAAGCCAAGTCAGACTTATCCATATTCTATCTTGACAACCTTAGAATTTCAAGTATACTTAATAAACTTAAGATTAAATTAAATTCGTCCAATAAGGAGTCAAAAAAATGCTTAAAAAATGCGTAATCTGCCAAAAAGGCGCACTACAGGGTAAGGTTTTGTCCAGAAAAGGCCAGCATAAAGCTAAAGGCGGTACCGGTTCTAAAATCGCCCGTTGGTCTAAACGTAAATTTCTGCCTAATCTGCAAAAAGTGAATATATTAGTCGGAGGCGCACCGCAGCGGGTCTTTATCTGCTCTAAGTGCATCAAAAAAGGCAGCTTCAAAAAGGTCTTACCCAGAATCAAACCTGCCAAAGAGTAAACCTGTTATTTAAAAAAGATATCCTTAGCCTCCAGGATCAGTGACTGAGCCTCTCGCCAATTGTCTATCTTCGGGGTATAGACCAGGTCAAAAGCATCTGCCTGCAATAAACTCTCTCTTAAGCTGCTCATTCCAAAAGCAATTACTTCCATAGTCGTAAGGCCGTCAGTAGCCCAGAATTTTAAAGTTCCGCGGTTCAACAACTGCACCTGGCTCTTCAGTTTCAGCGATCGGGTATAAAATAAGGGTTCCGGATTAGCCATGCCAAACGGCTCCAGGAGCTCAAGCTCCCTGACTAAAACGGTATTCAGATCCCCCAGGCTTAACTCAGCATCAATATCTTTACTCGGCAGAAGGTCTTCTAAATGCAGCCGGTCGGCAGCCAGCCGGTTAATGCTTTTTCTGAATTCATCGATATTATCCTTAGTGATCAGTAACCCGGCGGCGTGGGCATGTCCGCCGAAACTGTCCAAAAGTTGTTTAGAATCCGTCAAGGCATCAAAAAGATGGAAATTTTTGATCGAACGAGCGGAACCTTTACACAGGTCTTCCTTAATCGAAATGACAATTGCCGGCCGGTAAAAGCGGTCGGTTAACTTTGAAGCAACAATCCCCAAAACACCCTGATGCCAGTCCTCTTTGGCGATCACAATCACCTTATCTTCTTTAAAGTTCATCTGCTGGTTAATCAATTGCTCTGCCTCTTCCAGGATCTTGCTTTCGATTTTCTGGCGCTCGCGGTTAAACCGTTCAAGCTCTCCGGCTAATTTTTTTGCCTCCTGCGCATCCCGGGAGATCAGAAGCTTCAGGGAGACCTCCGCATAATCCATGCGGCCGGGGGCATTTAAGCGGGGGGCAATAATAAAGCTGACATAGGTAGAATTAAATTTTTTATTTTCGATCCCCGCATTTTCAATGATCGCCCGCAGGCCGGGCCTTTTGGTTTGCGGCAACCTAAGCAATCCTTCTTTAGCGATCACCCGGTTCTCACCGGTCAGCGGCACGCTATCAGCAATTGTGCCTAAAGTAACCAGATCCAGGTCATCGGCTAATAAAGAATCTGCAGCGGCCTGGCACAGCTTATAAGCTACCCCCACCCCGGCTAATTCCCGGTAAGGATAACCTGAATGCTTAGTTTTAGGGTTAATGATACTGGAGGCAGCCGGAAGGCTGGCGTCCTGTGGCTCATGGTGGTCGGTAACGATAACATCGATATTAGCCTGGCGCAGAGAATCAATCTCCTTATGATTGACGATCCCGCAGTCAGCAGTGACCATAAGTTTTACCTGATTTTCCTTAGCAAACTTCACAATCTCCTGGTTTAGGCCATACCCCTCATGGATACGATGCGGGATATGATGCAAGACTTCTAAACCCAGGCCAAGCAGGGTATTCTTAAGCAGCACCGTGCTGGTGATGCCGTCTACATCATAATCGCCAAAGACCATGACCTTCTCTTTATTCTGGACGGCTTTTCAAATCATTCAGCGAACTTTTCAGGAATTTTGCGGCTTGCGGCAAGGTAGTTATTTTACGGTTGATCAGAATCTGGGCCAGTATTTTAGAGACGCCTAATTCTTTGGAAAACTGATGGGATAGAGAGATATTCGGAGTGGCTAATCGCAGAATCGAATGAGATGACATTACATCTTTTCCGGCTGAGTTATGCCTAAAAGCTCTAAGCCGCCTGACAAAACAATTTTTACCCCTTTGATCAGGGCCAGGCGCGCGCAGGTCAAAAGCTTATTCTCCTGATCCAGGACCCGGTGCAGATCGTAGAATTTATGGAAACTTTCCGCAAGCTCCTGCAGGTAAACGGTAAGCATATAAGGATCGGTGGTGATCCGGCAGATATTCAGAGCCGACTCAAACTCCAGTAATTTTTTAATCAGATTTAACTCTTCCTTTTCCTTAAGCACGGTCAGATCCGCATTATCCTTTACTTCGATCTGGCTTGAACGCAATATACTGCAGATCCGCGCGTGGGCATACTGCACATAATATACCGGATTCTCCGCGCTTTGTTTCTTGGCCACCTCTAAGTCAAAATCCAGGTGGCTGGATGTCCGGCGCATCAGGAAAAAAAACCTTGAAGCATCAGGCCCGACTTCATCTAAAACCTCCCGCAAGGTTATATATTGGCCGCGCCGGGTGGACATCTGCACCGGCTCTCCATTGCGGAAGATCGTTGCCAGCTGAACGATAATCACATCTAAATCGCTTGGCAAATGCCCAAAGGCCTGGATCGCCGCCCGGATCCGGCTGATATAACCATGATGATCCGGGCCCCAAAGGTTGATCAACCAGCTAAATCCGCGCCTGAATTTATCCTCATGATAAGCAATGTCCGGAGCAAGATAGGTCTGGCTGCCGTCACTTTTAACGATTACCCGGTCTTTATCATCCCCAAATGCGGTAGATTTAAACCAAAGCGCGCCGTCCTGCTCAAACAAGAACCCTTTTGCTTTAAGCTTGGCAAAGGCTTCTTGGACTTTACCGCTTTTAGCCAGCTCCTTCTGTGAATACCAGCAATCAAATTTAACTCCAAAATCAGACAGCTCCTGCTTAATAATTTTTAAGATATAACCCGCGGCAAAATCCCCCAGCTCTTCCGGTTTAATTTTTTGGGTATCGGCGGCGCGGGCAATCTCATAAATATATTCACCTTGATAATAATTTTCCGGAAAATCTGGCTTCTCGCCTTTTAATTCCTTAAGCCGCAGGCCCACAGAGGCCCCCAGGATATTGATCTGGTTACCTTCATCGTTAAGATAATATTCCCGGCTGACCTTATAACCGATAAAATCAAGGATGTTGGCCAGGCAATCACCGACCGCCGCCTGGCGGGCGTGAGCCACGGATAATGCGCCGGTAGGATTAGCGCTGACAAACTCGATTAAAACTTTTTTTCCTCCCCCCGCAGTGCTGCGGAAGGCATCTTTACCCTGCTTAAGGATGGTTTGGAGTTTCTGGTAGAAATAATCTTCTTTAAGGTAAAAATTGATAAACCCGGCCCCTTCGATTTTTATCTGGGTAACAGTATCTTTTAGTTCCGATTTGAGGATTTCCTGCTTAAGGCTCTCGACTAATCCTGCGGCGATCTCCCGGGGGGATCTTTTGAGGGTTTTACTTAATTGTAAAGCGACATTAGTGGTAAAATCACCGAAACGCTTATCGGTAGGCAGCTCAAGTAATAAATCTTGCCCGGCCTGCTCCTGGCCTAACCGGCCCAAACAGCGCTTGACTAAATCAATCAGT
>CAZEBD010000009.1:0-21907 GCA_964510625.1 uncultured Planctomycetales bacterium | reverse complement strand
GGCATATAAGTTACCTCCAGGCCGATATGGTTCATGCTGTCGGAATTCAGGCTGGCGGCTTCGAATTCATTACGGGTATAATCTAAATATATATCCAGATTATCCAACGGAGAAATCCGTAATCCGGCTTTAAAAACATTGTAAAACTCATAGGGAGCCTGCGGAAAATTACTTTGATCATAAAGAAACGGGTTAATATACCGATAGGTATCGTCATTCTGATAATAAACCCCGCCTAAGGTAGTGTCATTCCTGAGGATATTCCGCGGGAAATTATCATAGGCTAAAGAATAATCATTGGTATATTCATAGATACCGTTTACGCTTAACCAGTCGAAAAAATCATAATTTAACCCGAACGATCCGGTTTTTACCGTCGGGTCCTCTCCATCGGCAACCGCAGCATTAATAAAATAATCCCCGCTATTGCCGTCATAAATAAACGGATCAAACCCACCTAAGGTACGGGGAAGCTTATGATAAATCCCTAATAATTTAGCCGTTAGTTTGTCGGTAACCCGGACGGCTAACTCATCCCGCAAGACATTTTCCACAAACTTTCCTTCGGTATTATGCACATTACGTATGTCAAATAGGTTATATAACCGGTCATCCAGAAAAGTTTCCAGGCGGAAGCCCAAAGTATTCCTGCCGGCATCAATCCCGTCGCCGATGCGGGTAGCGTTCAGCTCTCCCCAATTATTGGCCGGCTTAGTCAGGCCGGCATAGTAATATTCCATCGGCCGGCGGAAATGCAGATGCCTGCCCCATCCGGTATCCTGGCGGGTATTACTGAAATTTGACAGGGCAGAATCAAATCCTTTATCCATACGGCTTAAGTAAAATTTAGTCTTCAGAAGATAGTTTTCATCTTCAGCCAAAGCAATCTCATCATAGCCGTACCTTAAATCCATAATACTTTTTTGCGGATAACGGCCGATTAAGGAAAAATAATACGCATTGCCGCGGCTTTTAGTTTCATAATCGGCGTTGGTCATATCATAAAAAGATTTAGAGGTCAGAACCTCAGCCGTGGCCTTTAAACCTTCGGTAATCTCATACCCTAAATCAACACCGGCGACGAAATTCTGGCTGTCCAGCTTCTGAGGGTCGACCTTAAATCCGGAGCGGGTGGTGAAAGTACCGCCGAGCATAAAATTATCTAAAAAGCGGTGTTTTAAACGGCTGGCTGAGATAATATTGTCAACTTCACCATAATCCTGCCAAAGATGTTTAGGAGTAGCTACGGTAGTATCAAAGGATGTTTGTTCCTGGGGCAGAAAAGTAAATGAGAAACCCCTTAAAGCCGTAAGATATTTACCGGTACTGTCCTTAGAAATAAATGAAAGCGAATCATCCCAGCGGCCCTTAGTAAAACTCGGGGCGAAATCTCCAGCCGCACGGAAATTCCCCGGCTGGTAGCGGCGCAGCCACGGGCTGTCCTGCCACCAGATATGGTGATTAGAGATACCTAAAGGATCATCCGAAGAATATGCCTGATCCTGATAAGCCAGCGGGAATGCCCGGAATTTAATCTGCTCATCCGTATAGTCCATCCACAATTCCCGGACCGGCTGGAATTGACGGTCGATCTTGATCTCCGGAATCGTAAATGCATCTATCCCGCTATTCACCGTCATCTGGCGGGTTTTCCCGTCAATAACTTTTTGTTCGCCGAGATTAATGGTCGTCCCTTTTAAACTGCCGTAAACCGTCTGGTTAAGGGTATATCCGGTATTAGACCAATAATACAACTGCAGGTCGGCAGAATCCGCATTAGCATTAGTTACGGTAAATTTCCGGCTTTTTCCGGTAAAACTCCAAGGCTCGACCGTAACATTGGTATGGAAATTCAGGCCCGTTTCATTTTCCGTATCCACATTTACGCTTAAGGAATCATAGATCCGCGGGTCATAGGTATTAAAACGGCGGTTAAATCCGTCGCCAGAGCTTAACCGCCAACTCTTATACTTTTCATTTAGATCAAAATTAGCCTTTTTCCAAATGAATTCACGGGGGCTGACCCCGAAACTGGCCTGGGCCGCTCCGGTTATCCTTAATGGGCCGGTTTTTATACCAGCCGGATCTTCCTTTTCCCCAGGGGCAAGATCCGGGTAGCCATAAAGATAGGCGCTATCGACCTGTTTCTGCCGGAGTTTAAACAGCTCCGCATCCATTGCCTCTTCTTTAGTTAAAACTTTTTTTTCCTGGGGTTGCGCTTTGGCTTGATCCGGAGGAGGTGTTTCTAAAACCGGACCGACTTCAAAAATCCGGTTAATATAATCTTTTGCCGTAGAGTTATTCGGGTCAAGCAGGAGGACTTTATTGAATTCCCTCAACGCTTCATCAATCCTGCCCTGGGCATAATATTTTTCACCCAATTGGCAAAGATAATCGGCGGCTTCGGTCTGGCTAAAGGCGTAAGCGGTAGGTAAAAATAAAAGCGCCAGAAAGACCAGCGCCATAATTTTATGCCTAAAATGAGCTTTAGCCATCTTAAGCTTATTATACCAAATTATTAAACAGTGTAAATAAAAATGCGCCTAGGTGGGGTCGAACCACCAATAACCAGTTCCGAAGACTGGTAGGCAATAGGCGCGTCAGATGATTTCGGCTTTATCCCCCAAGATCTCTTTGATTTTTTGCAGTTTGTCTTTAGCGACGGGAAGAACGCCTTTCTCTGCGGTGGAACGAACCGGGGAATTAAGCTGGATTTTATCCGGATTGATCCTCTGAATCACTTTTTTCAGCTCTTTAATATGCTCCGGACTGTCATTAAGGCCGGCAATCAACATTACCTCCAGCCAGATCAAGCCAGAGAATTCTTTTCTTAAGGCCACTAACCCTTCAATAATTTCATTTAAATTTAAGCCGGCATGCGGCCGGTCGATTTTTTTAAAGATCGTTTCATCTACCGCATCTAATGACGGCACGATCAAGTCCGCCTTTAAAATCCCCCGGCGCACCGCGGCATCAGACAGAAGCGTAGAATTGGTAATCACCGCAATTTTTAGGCCCGTAACATTCTTTACCTGGCCGATCAGTTCTCCGATACAAACATTTAGCGTCGGTTCTCCCAGCCCGGAAAGAGTGACAAATTTCAAGTCTTGGGACTCCTGGGGATGCGCCGCTAACCAGGATTTTAATTCCTGAATAATCTGGCCGGCGCCGGCATATTCCTTCCTTTCCAGCACTGTTTTACCCACACTGCCCCATTGGCAATAAATACAATCCAGGTCACAAATCTTATCCGGGCTTAAGGATAGGCCCAAAGAAAGGCCAAGCCGGCGTGATTTTATCGGTCCGTAAATATATTTACTCATTTTAACACCCTTAATAAACGCATAGGGCGCTACCTGTTAAAAGCAGCGCCCTATAAATTTTGTTATTTGATTATTAGCGGTTATTTTCTAACCTCAACTACGCAGTTTTGGGAACCCAGCGCATTGGCCACGCAAGAAGTACAATGAGGATCGTTTACCCAATTGCCGTCAACGATAAACTTATACTCATATTTCCCCGGCTTAAGCGCCACTTTTGCCGTCCAGCTGCCCTTGCTGTCCTTTTTAGCCAAGAGTTTCTTGGTGTCCCATTTATTGAAGCTTCCGGAAACCACGACTTTGCTGGCCCCGGGGGCATACAGCTTAAATTCCGTTGGTTTACTTACAGTTGTCCGTGGCATAATTCCCTCCTTGTTAGATATGTATTTTTACACCAGAAGCAATCACTGTCAAGAGAAAAAGCCCCCTGAAATAGGCTAAACTGCGACAATAGAAATTCCCTGACGCTGGGCTAAGGCTACACTTGCCTCCTGGTCGATAAAAAGAGTCTTGCCGGCTTCAAAAGCCAGGCAGCGGCATTTGGCTCTGACCAGATTCCTGACCGTATTTAAACCGACTACCGGAATATCAAAACGCATGTCTTGCTTGGGCTTACTTACTTTAACGATAACCACTTTACCCCGGCCGATATGCCCGGCCCGGCGGATCAGGTTATCCGTGCCTTCTAATGCTTCAACGGCCACAATCGCTTTACTCTTCACCGCCACCGTTTGGCCGATATCCAGGTCAGCCACGGCTTTAGCTAAATTCAGGCCGAAATAAATATCCTCCCAGGTATCAAAATCCGGCTGGAGCTTAGTCAATGTGCCTTTTTTAGGCAGATACTCTTGGACAAAAGTAGTAGAATCCAAAAGCTTTAAGCCGGCAGCTTCTAATTTTTCAGCAATCGCCCCGAACAATGTATCTGCCCGTTTATCTTTCAGCGCATCCAGCATCTGCTTAAGCTCCGGGCTGTTTTGGGTTTCCTTACTAAACAAGCGGCGCGGGCTGATCTGGCCGGCCATCACCAGGCCATCGACGGCTTCAGCTTTAAAGATCTCCAGCATCTTGGGAAATTCAGAAAGCTTAAGCCAATAAATTTTATCGACGATTTTTCTTAATTTAACAGAGGTGTCTCCTTTGATGGCTACGGCAATTACCTGGCAGCCTTTTTGTTTGGCGCTGGCGGCAAAAAGCAGGGGAAATTTCCGGTTTCCGGCAATCAATCCGATCTTTTTCATATTTAGGGGGACACTTTTCCTTTGTCTTAAGAACCGTCCCTGCGGCAGGAACGGGCCAAGCCGCGCTTAGAGCTTTTGATAAAATCAATCAAATATTTTATTTCTTCGGTTTTTTCGATCTCTTTTTCGGCCTTCTCCGCGGCGTGATGAGCAGATAATCCGGAATTAAAAATCAGCCTAAAAGCCTGGTCGATTTTCTTGATCGCATCATGAGAGATGCCTTTGCGCCGCAAACCGATCAGGTTTAAGCCGTAAACGCGCGCCGGGTGCCCATCGCAGGTAGAAAACGGGGGGATATCCTGGACGACCTTAGAGCATCCGCCGGTAATTGAAAGCATCCCGATACGCACAAACTGATGAATAGCGACGATACCGCCGATTACCGCTTTATCCTCAATGGTCACATGCCCGGCCAAGGTAGCGTTATTGGCTAAAACACAGCCGTTACCAACCCGGCAATCATGGGCGATATGCGAATAAGCCATCAATAAATTATCATTACCCACGACGGTCTTTGACCCTTCGCCGGTGCCCGGGTTAAGCGTGCAATACTCCCGGATGATATTGTTATTACCGATTTCTAAGAAAACTTTTTCCCCTTTAAATTTCAGGTCCTGCGGCCGGCTGCCGACAACCGAACCGGTAAAGATCTCGCAATTTTTACCGATAGTGGTATTGCCTTCAATTACGCAATGCGTACCGATCTTGGTATCGGCCCCAATGATTACCTGGTCGCCAATTACACTATATGGCCCGACGCTGACGCTATCGGCCAATTTTGCTTTCGCAGAAATTATCGCAGTAGGATGTATTTTCATCATTAATTATCCACCAGGGCGCAGACAAAATCCGCCTCCGCCACTATTTTTCCGTCCACCTTTGCCACACCGCGGACCTGCCCGGTTTTAGATTTAATCTTAACCGCTTCAACCTCCAAAATCAGCTGGTCGCCCGGGACTACCGGCTTACGGAATTTTACATTATCAATCGATAAAAAGAAAGCTAACTTGCCGCGGTTTGCTTCCGCCGCCAATAACATCACCCCGCCCACCTGGGCCATCGCTTCAACAATAATTACTCCCGGCATTACCGGCCGCCCGGGAAAATGCCCGCGAAAGAAATAGTCATTGATCGTTACATTTTTGATACCGGTGGCCCGTTTGCCTTTCTCTAAAAGAATCACCCGGTCCACAAAAAGAAAAGGCTCCCGGTGCGGAATAATCTTCATAATCTCACTGACATCTAAGATTTCGCTCATCTTGACGGCTCCTTGTGCTTTAATTTTCTGTTCGTAGATCTTCTGGGCAATCTTTAGATTCAGGCCATGCCCGCTTCTTAAAGCGATCACGTGGCCCTGGATCGGGCAACCGGCCAGGTAAAGGTCACCGATTAAGTCCAGTATCTTATGCCTGACAAATTCATCCTTGAATCTCGGTGTATTTTTAATTACTCCGGTTTTACCGACAACTAAGGTATTCTCGTAATTAGCCCCCAAGCCCAATCCCTGGCTCCGGAGTGCATCCGCTTCGCTTTCCAGGCAGAAAGTGCGCGCCGGAGCAATCTGGGATTTAAAAGATTGCGCATTAATCTCAATTTCAAAAAACTGCGCCGCAAGCATGGGATGATCATAATCCAAGGTATAAGAAATTTTGAATTCCCTGGCCGGCACAATGGTAATTGAAGATTGACCTTCTTCAATCGAAATCGGCTCTTTAATTACGTGGATATATTTTTCTTGCGCCTGCTCGGTAATCCCGGCTTTCTCCAACGCTTCGGCAAACTTTATCGCGCTGCCATCTAATCCCGGAAGCTCATTATTATCAAGCTCAATATCGATATTATCAATCCCCAGGCTGGATAAAACCGCCATCAGATGCTCGATCGTCTGCACCTCGGCATCATCACGGCCGATGGAACTACGCCGGCTGAATTTTGCCGCCAGAAATGACCCGACATCGGCCCGGATCCGGGGGCTGCCGGATAGATCCGTGCGGATAAAAGTTACTCCGCTTGACTCAGGAGCCGGCTTAAAAGTTACTTTTACCTTATTGCCTGTATGTATGCCAATCCCCGAAAGAGATACCTGGGCAGCAATTGTTTTTTGTTTTTCCATTATTGCTTATCCAATCTGGCTTCTAGCTCTTCAATCCTTTTCTTCAGTTCCTTGACCAGATCAAATAACTTAGGTAGGTTTTGTAAGCTAGCGTTTGCCCGCTGGGTAGTCATAAAAGGCCGGGCCGGATAACCGGAAACCATGGTATCAGCCGGTACGGACTTAGCTACCCCGGATTGGGCCGTAACAATCGCGTTATCGCCGATATTAATGTGGCCGACTAACCCGGCCTGTCCGCCTAAAATTACGTTGTTACCGATGATCGTACTGCCCGAAATTCCCACCTGGGCGACAATCAAAGAATTTTCCCCGATAATCACATTATGGGCGATCTGTACCAGGTTATCGATCTTGGTGCCGCGGCCGATTACCGTTTTATCGAAACGCGCCCGGTCAATGGTCACATTTGCCCCGATCTCCACGTCATCCTGGACCTCCACCGTTCCCACCTGAGGAATTTTATGGTGCAGCCCCTTGATCGTGGCGAATCCGAACCCGTCAGAACCGATCACTGCCCCGGAATGGATAATTACCCGGTTGCCGATGCTGATACGTTCACGGATAGAAACATGCGGGTAGATCAAACTCTGGCTGCCAATCTTAGTATGATGGCCGATGTAGCAGCCGGCATAGATAATAACATTGTCCCCGATGGTCACATTATCGGCAATTACCGAATTAGTCCCGATAGTTACATCCTTGCCTAAGGTAACATTCCTGCCGATGGCCGCCGTAAAATCTATACCGTCAGGATGGCCGGTATCATCAGGAGTAAATAACGAAATAATCTTGGCAAAGGCCAAAGAGGGATTAGCCGTAACAATCACCGGCTTAACCGTTTTCTGGACATCCTCAGCAGCAATAATCGCCGCCGCGCGGGTCTTATCCAAGAGGGGGCTGTACTTAGAATTAGCTAAAAAAGTAATATCCCCTTCTTCTGCCTCCCTGATCCCACTGGCCCCGGTAATCAGAATATCCCCATTACCGACCACTTTGCCGCCAATAATTTTAGCTATTTCATTCAGAGTTTTTTGCATCAACTTTACCTTATTATTTATTTTTTACCGGAATTCAAAATCGAGATAATCTGATTAGTAATATCCATAGCCGGGGTCTGATAAACTAATACCCGGTCATTAAATACCAAGGTAATCCCTTCTTTTTCGGAATATTTTTTTACCGCCTCTTCAATATCCTTAAGGATCTCCTTCATCTTTTCGTCCTGCTCTTTACGTAAATCCGCCTGTTTGGCGCGGTCATACTCCTGGAAATCTTTTACTTTGGCCTGCAGCTCTGCACCTTTAGCTTCTCTTTCTTTATCATTAAGCAGGCTGATCTTATCCTGAAAAGCTTTTAAATCCGCGATTTTCTTATCCCGCTCATCGGTATAGGACTTTTCTTTATCGTTTAAAGTCTTATCATAGCCCTTAGTCTTATTATATTCGCTGAAGGTCCGGCTCAGATCGATATGGGCGAATTTATCCGCGGCCATCGCCGGAGTCAGACTTAAAAACAAACCAATCGCTACCGCACATAAAACTACTGCTGTCTTTTTCATTTCTTTCCTCCTGGTTATTCTTTTTTTTAGAATCCGTGGCTGGCGCTAAAATGGAACCGGCCGCTTTTCTTGGTATCCTCGCCCGGCTCCTTATCCATCGGAATACCGTAATCTAACATAATCGGCCCGATCGGAGTATTAATCCGCAAGCCGATACCAAAACTGGATTTAAATCCTCCGGTATTCAGCGGGTTGCTCGTATCCCGGGAAGAAAAAATATCCCCGGCCTTCTCCCAGACATTACCGATATCATAAAAAGCCGCTACCTTCAAAAAACTGAATAACGGATAAGTATATTCGATATTTCCCACCGCCATCGATGCACCGCCTAAAGGATCCTTAGAAACCGGATCCACCGGCCCGACTTTTCTTTCCTCATAGCCGCGGATGGTATAAGCACCACCGGCAAAAAACCTTTCATAAATCGGCAATTTATCCGTACCTCCGTAAGGCTCGGCAATCCCTACCCGCCCCCGGATCTCCAATACGGCATTGCGCGGCATCGGGAAATAATGCGAAGCCCGGCCGAAGAATTTAATGTATTCTTTATCGCCGCCCAACCCGGCAAAATCAAGAGCAGCGTTAAAATAATTACCTTTACGGGTATTAAAAACATTATCCCTTGAATCAAAGGTCAGGCTGGGAGAGATAACGCTGATCAGATTAGTACCGACCTCATCTTTAAGGTCCTGGGTCGCGTCGCTGGTCGGATTGCTGATCTTTATCTGATCCAGGCGATAAGTAAAATCCGCCCTTAAGTATTCTGAGAGCTCTTTACCTAAACGCAGATCACCTCCGGTTACCGCTTCATCGTAACCGTAACCGGAGTCGGTATCCCGGTCACGCGTACGGCGGTAGAGGTCAAACCCGAAAGAAACCGGATAATCAAACATCCAGGGCTCGGTAAAACTTAAATCAAAACCGTTAGTCAGGTTGCCTACGGAGGCGCGCAGTTTCATATTCTGTCCGGCGCCGGTAAAATAAGGCCAGTTCTTCCAATCAAAATTTTTCTGCTCCACCTCCACAAAACCGACAAACTGATCCACCGTGCTGTAGCCGCCGCCAAAACTAAACGCCCCGGTCTTACTCTCCTTAACATCCACCATCAGGTTCTTTTTATCCGGCTGGCCTGTCTCTTCGGTATCATAGCTTATCTCTTCAAAATACCCTAAGTTGGCCAACCGCTCTTTACTACGCCTAAGCTTTTCTCCGTCAAATTTATCCCCGGGATGGATCCGCAGTTCCCGGCGGATGACCAAGTCTTTAGTTTTAATATTACCCCGCACCTTGATCTTATCGACATAAACAACCTGATTTTCGGTAATATCATAAGTAACATCGACGCGCCCGGAATCGGCATTCACTAAAGTAGAACTCATAATCTGCGCGGAGATATACCCCCGGTCAAAATACAACCCCTGGATACCCATAACGTCATTCTTCATCGCTTCCTGAGAAAAGACTTTTCCGGGCAGGCAAAAGGAGAGATTTTTAAGAATCTCTTTCTCTGCGACATCTTTGTTGCCCTGCACAACCACCGAACCCACTAAATATTTCTTCCCTTCGGTGACCGTAAAAGTAACAAATAACAAATAGTTTTTCTTAGAGTCAGGCTGGACTGCGGAAGTCACCTCAACATCCGTAAAACCCTCACGCTGATAAAAAGATTTGACCCGTTCAACATCTTCATTAAGCACTTCCTCTTTCAAAACCCCGGCATTAAAAAACCAGGCACGCTTAGTCTTAAGCAGTTTCAGAATGCGCCCGCTGCTAAAAGCATGATTGCCCTGGATACGGATATCTTTAATCCGCACCTTGCGCCCTTCGGTCACGGAAAAGAGGACACTCACTTTATTAGCCTGCGAACCCGGCTCTACCTTATAGTTAATCTCAGCCTGGCTATACCCCATTTTCTCATACATCTTCGCCAGCATCCGCACATCCTGGCCTAAGGAAGGATAGTCTAAATACTGCGTTTCCTTAGACTTTAGCTGCTGTTTTAATTTTTCATCCTTCATTGTGATCAGGTTGATCCCCGAAAAGCTGATCTTCTCAATAATCGGCCTTTCTACAACCGTTACCACAATCTTTAAGCCATCCTGATAATCCTGGGTATCAATCTTGATATCGCTAAAAAACCCTAAAAGATAAAGCCGTTTTAAATCGTCGCTGACAACATTCTCCTGATAAGCGCTGCCAATCCGTGTTTTCATTTTAGAGATAATCACATTGGTACTGATGGACTTATTACCGGTAACCTCGATAGCGGTCACATTTTTTAAGGTAACGGCGGGATTTTCCGGGACAGCGGATACATTTTGACCGGTTGGGCCGGCAGATTCTTCCTGGGCTTGGGCAAACGGAATACTAAAGGATAAAAATAAAACGGCAAGAATAACTGAGACGAGTTTACGCATTTTAATTATTATATAGGATTAAATTATTTAAATCAAATATTATTCTACCCGGGACAGATTATCAAAACGGGTGTATTCCTTAATAAAGGCAAGTTTCAGATTGCCCACCGGCCCATTACGCTGTTTAGCGATGATCGCTTCGGCAACCCCCTGATTATCCGGAGTAGGAGTGTAATACTCCTCCCTTAAGATCAATACGACGACATCGGCATCCTGTTCGATTGCTCCGGACTCCCTTAGATCCGACAGCTGCGGCCGGTGATCGGTACGCGACTCAACCGCACGGGAGAGCTGGCTGATCGCAATCACCGGAACATTCAACTCCCTGGCCAAAGCTTTCAGGGAACGGGAAATCTCAGAGATCTCCTGCTGCCGGCTCTCCATATTCATACTGGAACCGCGCATTAACTGCATATAGTCTAAAATAATTAATTTTATGCCGTGGTGGGACTTTAAGCGCCGAGCACGGGCCCGGAGCTCCATGACTGAAATCGCCGGCGTATCATCGATAAAGATCGGGGCCTCCGAAAGCTTACCGGCCGCCGCGGTTAGTTTCGGCCAATCGCTGGTCGCCAGATACCCGGTCCTTACTTTATGCGCATCCACCCGGGCATGCGAACAAAGCAGCCTCTGCACTAATTGTTCTTTTGACATTTCCAGGCTAAAGATCGCCGTCGGAATTTTTTCCACAACACCTGCGTATTCGGCAATCCCCAAAGCAAATGCACTTTTGCCCATGGAAGGCCGGCCGGCAACAATAATCAGATCCGAAGGCTGTAAGCCGGCGGTTTTAATATCAAAATCAATATAACCGGTAGGTATCCCGGTAACATGCGCCTTATTTTGATAAAGCCTGTCGATGGTTTCAATACTATCCTTAACCAGTTCTTTAAGGTGCTGATAAGACCCCTGATTCCGGCGGTCGCTGACCTCAAAGATCAGCTTCTCGGCGGTATCTACTACTTCGGCAATATTGCCTTCACTCTCATGGCAGACGGTAATGATCTTGGTAGAATTATTGATTAAAGTCCTTAAGATATATTTCTCGCGGACGATCCCGGTATAGTGATTGATATTGGCAGCGGTAGGTACGGCATTAGCCAGAGAGGTCAGAAAGCTTGCCCCGCCGATCGCCTCCAACGCCCCGGCATGCTTTAAGGCGTCGGTCAAAGTGATCAGGTCTACGGCTTTATTAGCATTATAAAGATCGCTGATCGCCTGGAAGATCTTGCGGTGGGCATCGTTATAAAAACAGGCGGCATCTAATTTTTCCGCAGCAATAGAAACTGCTTCTTCATCTAAAAGCATCGAGCCTAACACAGCCATCTCTGCTTCCAGGTTCTGGGGAGGAAGTTTATCTAAGATCAGATCTTTGGGCATACTTTACGACCTTTTTAAAAATTATTTCTTGACCACCCACAACTTAACGGTTGCCGTTACTTGCGGATGTAATTTAACCGGCACTTCGTAGATCCCTAAAGATTTTATCGGTTCGGCCAGCTCGATTAAATTCTTATTCACGGCAAAACCTTCGGCAGCTAATGCCACAGAGATCTCTTGAGCATGAATACTGCCGTATAATTTCTCATCGCCCTGAGTTAATGAGGAAATAGTCAAAGATAAGGCGCTTAAACGCTGTTTGATCGATTCCGCTTCTTCTTTGAGCTTAGCGGATTGCGCTTGCCTTACCTGCTCTTCCTGCTGGAGTATTTTAAGCGTTTGGGCCGTAGCAGGTTTAGCCAGGTTATGCGGAAAAAGAAAATTCCGGGCGAATCCTTCTTTGACCTGGACTACCGCGCCGCGTTTACCGACTTTTTCAACGTCTTTAATTAAAATAACTTCCATTGATTATTTAACGGGTATAAGGAAGCAGAGACAAAAATCTGGCTTTATCAATCAAACCTTTTATCCGGCGCTGATGCTTAGCGCAATTGCCCGAGAAGCGGCTGGAATTGATCTTGCCTTTTTCGGTAATAAAGACTTCTAATCTCTTGATATCTTTATAATCGATGCTGCCTGTTTTATCCGCGCAGAACCGGCAGAATCTTTTTCTTGCCGGACCCAAGGAATCTTTTTTCTTTTTGATGATTTTTTTATCTTTACCGAAACCTCTAGTTTTAACCTTCATGTGCTTCATCCTCACTTTCTGCTAACCAAGTTGATTCGCTGCTTAATTCTTCAGATAATGCTTCGGGCTGCACTGCGGCGATAGGTGCAGCCGGCCCCTTACCCTGGCCGGGAGCGCCCATAAACTGCACGCGTTCGGCCCGCACTTCGATTACCGACCGCTTGGCTCCGGTGTTATCCTCCCAGGAGCGGCTTTGCAAGCGGCCTTCGACAAAAACGCTGCTGCCTTTATGCAAATACTGATTACAGGTTTCAGCCTGTTTATTCCAGACCACCGCCGTAATAAAACAAACTTCTTCTTTTAATTCCTGGTCTTTGCTGCGATATTTACGGTTCACCGCCAGGCGTAAATTTGCCACGGCTGTGCCTTGCGGAGTATAACGCAATTCGGGGTCTTTGGTAAGATTGCCCATCAACAATACTTTATTATAACTGGCCATGGCTCCTCCTTAGGCATCCATCCGGGTGAACAAAACCCTAAGGATGTTTTCGTTAATCCGGTAGATGCTGCGTACTTCTTTGATTGCACCGGCCGGGGCGTCAAAAGCTACCAGGTAATATACCCCTTCCATAAATTTTTTGATCGGAAAATACAACTTACGCCTTTCCGCCCAGACCCCTGACTGGCTGATTGAACCACCATGCTTAGTGATCGCATCATCGATCTGCTTAAATAACGTTTTCTTATCTTCGTCGGATAAGTCGGGTTTGATAATCACCATCGCTTCATATTTATTCATCTTTACTACTCCTTAAGTTGTTAAACATGTTCATTGTCTGCGTAATACCGTTCTCAATCCAACTCCGCAAGCATTCAACGGCATCAATTTCTATCTGTTTAACTGCTGCTTTCTCCTGGCGTAAAAAACCGGCTAAAACGTATTTGGCCGCATCCTCCGGACGTTTAGGACGGCCGATCCCGATACGCAACCGGCCGAAATCCTGCGTGCCGATTTGCCTGATAATCGATTCCAGGCCGCGCTGCCCGCCGCTTGAGCCCTGCGGACGAAGTTTCATCCTGCCTAACTCTAAATCCAGGTCATCACAAACCACTAAAAGATCCGCTGGAGCGACCTTAAATTTCTTCAGCAAAGCAGAGACTGAGCTGCCGCTTAAATTCATATAAGTCTGTGGTAAAGCTAAGATCAGATCCTGCCCGCAGTACCTGACTTTAGCCACCACGGCCAAAACCTGTCGGTCAGCCTTAAGCTTTATTTTTAAAGAACCGGCTAAATATTTTACGACCCTAAAACCGATATTATGACGGCTGGCGGCATAGATTAAACCGGGATTACCTAAGCCCACGATCAATTTTGTCCCGTCAAAAATCATGGAAAGGATTACTTCTTATCCTTATCTTTATCTTTGGCCCCATCAGCTGCGGCTGCCTCACCGGGAAGATCCTTCTTTTCCTTAATCACTTCCGGCTCTGTAGCTGCTTCTCCCTCAGTTGCCTCGGCTGCGGGAACCTCTTCTTTCATCGGAGCGACAACATGCAAGACTACCGCTTGCGGGTCGGCTAAAGGCTTGACCCCTGCAGGGAAAACCAATTCTTTCACATGAATCGCATCCCCCATTTTAAGCGCCGTAATATCAACCTCGATCTTTTTAGGAATATTGGTCGGTAAACATTCTACCTCAATCTCCCAAAGCAGAAGCTCTAAAGAACCACCTTCCTGCTTGACACCGATGGCCTCCCCTTTAGCCTCGATGGCGACATTGACTTTAATCGCCTCGGTCAATGAGATTTCATTAAAATCCACATGGATGATATCTTCACGCACCGGGTCATACTGGACTTCTTTTACCAGGCAAGGCCGCCCTTTGGCCTTTTTATCATCCTTGATCTTTAAATTAATGATCGTACTTTCCAGGCGGTGTGCATGCACTAATTTTAATAGCGCGCCGCGGGGTACTTTGACCGTTAAAGCGTCTTTGCCATGGGAATAAACTACTGCCGGCAAATAACCTGAATCCCTAAGGTCTTTAGAGTTAGCCCGGCCGGTGCCGGTTCTTAATTCTGCTTCCAAAAATATCTCTTCCATTTTCTTTACCTTTCTTGATATTAAGAATTAGGTTCCGGCCGTTTAGTCAAATAAACAGCTCACCGATTCTTCGTTGTGTATTCTCTTGATCGCTTCAGCTAAAAGATTAGCCACTGAGAGCGCCTGGATCTTAGGGTCCTTCTTTTCCGCCGCTAAAGGCACGCTGTCGGAAATAAGCAGCTTCTCTAAGCCTTTGCATTGACTGATCCGCTCGATCGCCGGGCCGGATAAAATCCCGTGGGTAATCGCCGCATAGATCGCCTTGGCTTTGGCTTTCTTTAAGGCCTCCACTGCTTCGATCAACGAGCTTCCGGTAGCAATCATATCATCGACAATAATCACATTTTTGCCTTCCACCTCGCCCATAATATGCATAGCTTCAGTTTTCTCCGGTGATACCCGGCGTTTATCGATGATCGCCAGGCCCGCCGAAACTCTTTTAGCATAAGCCCTGGCCATTTTAATGCTCCCGACATCCGGAGAAACTGCTACTAAGTCTTTAATATTCATTTTAGAAAAATAATCCACGAATACACCCACCGAAAACAAATGATCCACCGGGATATCAAAAAATCCCTGGATCTGCCCGGCGTGTAAATCCATAGTCAGGATCCGGTTTGCCCCGGCGACCGTCAGAAGATTGGCCACGAGTTTTGCCGTGATCGGCACCCGCGGCTGATCCTTACGGTCCTGGCGCGCATAACCGAAATAGGGGATTACCGCGGTGATCCTGGCGGCCGAAGCCCGGCGCAGTGCATCGATCATGATCAATAATTCCATCAGGTTATCGTTAGAAGGCGGGCAGGTCGGCTGGACAATAAAAACATCCTTACCGCGCACATTCTCGTTGATTTTGACCCGGATCTCACCTTCGCTGAATCTGCCCACTAAAGCATCCTGCAATTTTACCTTCAAATCTTTACAAATATTTTGTGCCAGCTCCGGGTTGGCATTCCCGCTAAAAACCGCTAATTTATTCATCGTTTACCTCTTTGTCTTAAGATTTTGGCCGGAACCCCAGCCACTACTGTTTTATCCGGGATATCTTTAATCACTATGCTTCCGGCTCCGGTATAAGCAAATTTGCCGACTTTCACCGGGGCCACGATCACGGTATCCGAGCCAATATTCACATGATCGCTAATTACCGTGTTATGTTTATTCTTGCCGTCGAAATTAGCCGTAACCGTTCCGGCTCCGATATTGACGTTTGAGCCTACTCGGCTATCACCCAGGTAAGAAAAATGTTTGACGAATGTTTTGGAGCCAATCCGGGAACGCACCATCTCAATAAAGTTGCCAGCCGTAACATCATCGGCTAATTCGGCACCTTCACGCAGGTGCGCAAAGGGACCCACGAAACAACGTTTTCCAATTTTAACATTCCTTTCGATTACTGTAAAGGGATAAATCACCGTATCTACTCCGATTTTGGTGCCAAAATTAATGAAGGCTGATGCCGGGTCCACGATAGTTACCCCCTCCTGCATTAATTTATCATTAATCGTTTTTTGCATAATCGCATTGGCCGCCGCCAATTCCGCCCGGGTATTAATTCCCAGCGCTTGAGCGGCATCCTTGATCTTGACCCCGTCAACTAAAAATTTCTTCTTGGCTAAAATAGAGATAATATCCGTCAGATAATATTCTTTTTTCCGGTTATTTGGGCGGATCAGCCCTAAATTGCCCGCTAACTTTTCCTGATTAAACGCCATAATCCCGGTATTGATCTCTTTGATATCTTTCTGCACCTCATCGGCATCTTTATCTTCCACGATACCTGAAATACTGAAATATTCATCACGCATGATCCGGCCATAACCGCAGGGGTCATTAACTTGCGCGGTCAATAAAGTAGCGTCGACATTATTTTCCAGGTGATAATCCAGGAGTTTTTTAAGCGTTTCTTTCTTTAAGAGCGGATTATCTCCGTAAAGAATCAGCACGGTGCCCCGGAAAGCTTTCAAAGCCGCCAAAGCCACCTTCACTGCATCGGCAGTACCGATAAGTTTTTTCTGAATAGCGATTTGAATGCCTTTAGGTATATATTTACGCACCAACTCCTGCTTATATCCCAATACCGCTACGGTTTTTGCCGGCTTCAGGCCTTCTACCAAATCCCGATCATCGGGCGGCCGCAAAGCGGATGCAATACTTTGGGCAATTCGGATTTCATCCGCGTACTTTTTCCCGCGGCTAAAATTATTACGGCGACTTTTTTATTCATTTTCTTAGGCATTTTCTTCTTTAACCCCGCTTGGTTGGGACGTATGGATCAAGCACCTTATAGCTTTTATCCAACGCAGTCCTTGCCAGCGTATGCGAGCAAGGATCTCCATGTAACATGTATAGTTGCCCGGCAAGGATTCGAACCTTGACAGTCAGACCCAAATTCTGATGTGCTACCATTACACTACCGGGCAGAAATTAAATCTGTCCTACCTCCCGCTAAAATCAGCGGGATTTCGCTATATGAAACTTTAAGGTGCTCAAATTGGACGACGTCCCAATTATATTGTCGAAACAGATCCAGTTTGCGCCCTGGCTTTTTCCTGGGCATAGACTTCCAGGACTTTTTTTTGCAGGTATTCCCTGAATACCTGGGTAATCGGATGAGCAATATCCCGGTGTTCAGCCTGGCTGCTGGGAACTTCTTCCGCATGCCCGGCCGTATCATCGACGGGCAAGAGGGTGGCGCATTGATTACAATATTTACTGCGCAGCTCATTCTTAAAAGCACACTTGGGGCATGCGTGCTTTACCTTACGGGAGGGCATGGCAATAAATAAACCCGTGCCCCCCTGGATCACTTTAATGTCCCTGACGACAAAAACATTGTCGAAAGTAACCGTGGCATAGGCCCGTAGTTTTTTATCCTGAGAGTCTTTTAAAATTATCCTAACCTCTGTTATCTCCACGCCAGCTCCTTTGTGTACGAACACAACACCGGCGCAATTCCGATAAGCGCCGGGTGCCTTTCCCAAGAAGCTAAATCGTTGAAACGGCAAAAACCTGCCAAGATTTGTGCTTGCTTTGCAACTTAGCCATTGCTTTCTTGGCTTGTACGCCAGAATCGCAAATAGCAAATACCGCCGGCCCGCTTCCGGACATGATCACTTTCTCTAACCCTATATCTAAAAGGGCTTTTTTAACCTGATTAACTACCGGGTAGAGGCTAGAGGTAACTGCCTCCAGGTCATTCACCAGGCAAGCAGGGTCGATCCCCCTACCTTTTTTAAGTAATTGCAAGATTAGTATTCTAACATTTCTGCCGGAGGTTGTCAACCGGGAAAAACCCCGGCTGCCAGCCGTGTAACCATCGAATTTTCGATAGATCAAAGGGGTAGAAACCCTGAAATCCGGATAAACCAGAACAAACCAAAGCTTAAGCTTATCCAAAGAAGCAAGCAGCTTAATCTTATCCCCGCGCCGGCTGCCTTCGGCAAATTTCTTTTGATAAATAAAAAAAGGGACATCGCTGCCTAATTTTGCCCCTAACTTTACCAGCTTTGACCGGGATAAACCTAAATTCCAGAATTCATTTAACCCTAAAAGAACGCCGGCGGCATTGCCGGAACCTCCGCCTAATCCTGCACCGACCGGTATGCATTTCTTTAGTTCTATCTGTATCCCGGAGCTTAAGTTAAGTTCCTGCCTTAACAAGTGCGCAGCACGCCAGCAAAGATTACTTTGATCCCGGGGGACTAAAACGCTATTACTCTTTACCTTGATCAGGTGATCTTTGCGTTCTTTAAAGATCAGCGTATCAGATAAATTGATCCGCGCAAACAAAGTACTTAAATTATGAAAACCGTCTTTACGTTTGTTTAAAACTTGCAGGTATAAATTTAATTTAGCGAAGGATTTAACAACCAGCGGCTTAAGGGGCATACCTTGTCATTACTTATTTTTTGGAAATATTGGCTAAGACGGCCTGCTCAATATCATGGCTGCTTAAGTTATACTCCTTTAAAAGCTCCTGCGGCTCTCCGGATTGGCCAAACCGGTTGCGCACACCCAGCCGGATAACTTTGACCGGAAAGTTTTCGGCAACTACTTCATCCACCGCCGAAGCCAGGCCTCCGACGACATTGTGCTCTTCACAAACCACAATCAAACCGGTTTCACGGGCAGCTTTCAGGATAACGGCACTATCCAGAGGGCGGATGGTATGCATATTAATCAGGCGCGCCCGGATACCCTTGGCCGCCAGGTTTTTTACGGCCAAAAGCGCCTCGGCCACCATAATCCCGCAAGCAATGATCGTCAGATCAGACCCCGGACAAATCAATTGCGCCTGGCCTAATTTAAACTCTCCTTTATTTTCAATCGTAGGGATCTTGCTCCTGCCCAAACGGACATAAAATGGCCCACGGGTTTTAGCCGCCGCCATAATCGCATCCTCGGTCTGCGCAGCGTCGCAAGGGACAATAATATTCATATTCGGCAATACGCGCATCAGCGCAATGTCCTCCAACGCCTGATGGCTTGCCCCGTCCGGGCCGACGGTAATCCCGGCATGGGTAGCGACAATCTTTACATTAAAATCATTATAACTTATGGAGACTCTTACCTGGTCCCAGGCGCGGCCGGCAGCAAATACCGCAAAGGTAGAAAGAAAAACCGTTTTGCCGCAACTGGCAAATCCGGCAGCCGCGGCCATCATGTTCTGTTCGGCCACCCCAAAATTAAAAAACCTATCCGGAAACTTTTTAGCAAAAAGATTGGTCCGGGTAGAACTGGAAAGATCAGCATCCAAAACGATGATATTTTTATCCAACGCCCCCAACTTCACTAAGCTTTGGCCGTAAACATCTCTTTGATAAACCTGCTCTGCCATTACTCCAGCTCCTTTAATGCCCTCTGGGCCTCTTCTGCAGTAGGCGCCCGGCCGTGAAAACCGACTACCCCCTCCATAAAAGATACGCCTTTGCCTTTTACGGTGCGGGCGATAATAATCGTCGGTTTATTTTTAATTATTTGTGCCTGCGCGTATGCATCCAGGATCTGCTGCATGTCATGCCCATTAATCTCGATCGTATGCCAGCCGAATGCCTTCCATTTATCCGCTAAAGGCTCAACACCCATGATGTCTTCGCATCTTCCGTCGATCTGACAGCCGTTAAAATCTAAGATCGCGCAGAGGTTATCACAGGCAAAGTGGCCGGCGGCCATGGCCGCTTCCCAAACACTGCCTTCCTGGACCTCCCCATCCCCCAATAAAACATAAACCCGGTAATCTTTTTTATCGACCTTAGCCGCTAAACTCATCCCTAAAGCAACCGAAAGCCCCTGGCCAAGCGATCCGGAGGCAGATTCCACTCCCGGAGTCTTGCGGTCCGGGTGCCCCTGGAGGAAAGAGCCTAATTGCCGTAAAGTAAATAATTTTTCTTTTGGAAAATATCCGGTTTGCGCCAAAACCGCATACCAGAGCGGGCAGCAATGCCCTTTAGACATGTGAAAACGGTCGCGCTCCGGCCACTGCGGATCATCGGGGTTAAAACGCAGGACATTAAAATAAAGTGCGGTGATCAGGTCCGCCGCCGATAAACTCCCCCCGGGATGCCCGGAGCCGGCTTTGGCCAACATCTGAATAATCAGGCGCCGCAGTTCTTTGGCCTCCGCCTTTAATTCTTCGCAAGTTAACTGCTTATTTGCCATAATTTGTAAGTTGACGCAATTTTTCTGATACGCCGGCTGCCTGGGGATCAAGCTGAAGGGATTTCTCCCAATTTAATTTAGCACTGCCAGGATTGTTTAATTTTAAATAAGTGTCCCCTAAATGGTCATGAACTTCCGGGTCACTCAAAACCGCGGCAGCCTGCTCTAAATAATCAAGCGCCTGTTTAAAATCACCTTTTTTATAATAGAACCAGCCCAGGCTATCTAAGTAAGCGCCATTTTCCGGTTCTAAGGCCAGCGCCCGCTTAATTAATGCACCCGCCTGGTCAATAAATTTATCCTGCTCCAGGTAAAAATAACCTAAAAAATTCAGGACTTCATGGTAATCCGGTCTTAATTTCAGCGCCGTCTTGAGTTCTTTTTCGGCCGCCGAATAATCCCCTAACTCATAATAAATATCCCCCAGGTAAAAATGCGATTGCGCATCCTGGGAATCTAATCCGAGTAGCAGCTTAAAAATACTCCCGGCTTGCTTAAATTTTTGCTGTTGCAGGTAAATCGCGCCCAGGCCTTTATAAACATCGACATTTTCCGGCTCAAGGTCGATTGCGCGGCGTAACTCTTCGCCCGCTTGTTCAAAATCGCCCTTCTGAATAAAAACTGAAGCCAGATATAAATGCAATAAAGAACTCTGCGGGTCAGCGGTAATTGCTTTATGATATTCCGCGACCGCACTTTCAAAATCACCGCGGCCTTCGTAATAAGCAGCGGCAATATAATGATTTAAACTCTGGGTAACTTGTTGTTGAGCTGTATCTAAAGCCCAGGCAGGCAGAACGCTTAAGGCCAAGGAAAAGCAAAGACAAACTCCGGCGCTAAAAAATTTTGCGTGCCAAAATACGTATGCTTTAATCACTTCCCTTTAGCGAAAGGCTTAACCTTTACCACCCCAGGCTCTTTTCTTCAAGTGGCGCAGCCGGCGGCGTAATTTCTTACGCTTATGGGTTTTGATTTTTTGTCTTTTTCTTTTTTTTCCGCAAGGCATGACTACTTCTCCATTAATAAATAACTTTATTCAACGGATATTCGATAATCCCCTGGGCCCCGTTGGCTTTCAGTGCCGGGATAAGCATCCGCACTATTTTCTCGTCGATAATCGTCTCGATCGCAAACCAGCCGTCATCGCTTAACCCCGAAATGGTGGGTTTCTTAAGCGCCGGCAGCTGGGCAATTACCGCTTTAAGGTTTTCTTTCTTCACATTCATTTTTAAGCCGACCTTATCTTCGGCGGTAATCGCTCCCCTGAGCAGCAAAGCAATCTGCTCCATTTTAGCCTTTTTCCAACTATTTTTATAGGATGTTTTATTAGCGATAAACTGGGTGGTCGACTCGCAAAGCGTGGCGATCTCAACAAGTTTATTGGCCCGCAGGGAGCTGCCGGTTTCGGTTAACTCCACGATCGCA